>DUJC01000165.1:2532-8874 GCA_013330015.1 Candidatus Poseidoniaceae archaeon
AAGGGTGTTGAGGGATTCGAGGTCGGCCAGAGAGTTGTTGGTCTGATGCGTACAGGCGGTCAAGCGAGTCACGTTGTCACAGATGCCTCAAGAACGCTTCCTATTCCTGATGAAATCTCTCTCGAAGCTGCTGCTTCGATGCCTGTGACCTACATCACTGCACATCACATGCTTCATCATCTTGGAAATCTCAAACCAACCGATTCTGTCCTTATCCATGGTGGAGGCGGTGGTGTTGGAACAGCGGCCCTGCAGTTGTGTCAATGGGCAGGCGTGACCAACGTGTGGTCAACAGCCTCAGCTGGGAAAGCCGACATCATCCGTTCTTACGATGCTGTAGCCATCGATCGTCACAACGAAAACTTCGTTGAGATTGTCCGCTCTCAAACCAACGGTCGAGGGGTTGATCATATCCTCGATCCAATCGGTGGAGAGCACCTCAAACGTAGCCTCTCCGTTCTTGCGCAAGGCGGTAAGTTGTACACCTATGGGATGTCATCGGCTGCTCCATCATCCAAGCGATCATTATGGAAGGCGCTTAAGGCATTACGAAGTCGACCACGATTCGATCCTATGCTCATGATGTCCAGAAATCAAGGCGTTTTTGGCGTTCATATGGGAACATGGAACGACGAGAACGTGATGCAAGAACAGATGCAAAACATTCTCAAAGGAATCAATGAAGGTGCATTAACGCCCATCATCGACTCGATTTACGATGCAAAAGACGTTGCAAAGGCCCATCAACACATCCATGACGGAAAGAACATTGGTAAAGTACTGTTGAAGTTTGTAGAATAGCAGGGATTGACATGAAAGACTCCATGACCGGTTTCGACGTTCGAGCAGTTTCGCTCGAATTGGATGCATGGTCAGGAGCTTACGTCAAAAAAGCCTACATGCCTCATTACGAGCAAATCGTCCTTCGAATCAATCCAAAGGAGGCTGATCAATTTGACCTGGTTATTGTTCGTGGACAACGCGTCTACACGTCGAAACGCGATCGTCCGATGCCCATGACACCTCCATCGTTTGCTATGGTATTGAGAAAGCATCTCAAGAATGCCCGATTGACCAAGGTCGAACAGTTGGGCTTTGACCGTGTCCTTATGTTCCGCTTCGACACAAAAAACGGTCAACGCTCGCTTAGTGTTGAGTTGTTTCGCAACGGGAATGTTATCCTCATGGATGAAAACGATGTGATTATTCAACCTCTGACCCATGCGAGCTATTCAGGTCGAACCATCAAGAAAGGAGAGACGTACATCCCTCCACCGGCTGCAATTGATCCACATACCTTGACCCTTGAATCACTAGCAGAAGCCTTTGCTGAATCTGACAGGGACCTCGTTTCAACGCTTGGAGGAAAAATCAATCTCGGAGGTATCTATGCCAACGCCGTCTGTGAACATGCAGGTCTTGAACCAAACAGTTCGACGGAAGATGCTAATGCTTCCATCGTGCTCAAATCACTGCAACATTTCCTCGAACAACTCAATGCGAGCCAAACCGGGCATCTCATCCTCAAACCGACGAAAGAATACAATGAGGATGCGCTGACAGCCATCGTGGCTATGGAAACGCTCGATGCAAAATCGACCACGACGCTACGTGATACAGCGACTGAAGCGACCCCGCTTCTCTTACCATCGCATACAGGAAAAATCGCTTACACCTGTTCAAGCCTCTGTTCTGCCATCGATGCATGGAAAGGGCATCATGATGCAAACGCCCTTGCTCGAAGGGAGCAGGAAAAGCTGGATGCTGCAGCACCTGGTCGTGGCCATTCAACAGAAGTCGAGAAGTTGGAACGGCGCATGAAACAGCAAGAGAAAGCGCTTGAAGGATTCGCCAAGAAAATTGAGAAGCAGCAAGCCATTGGCCATGCCATTCAAGAACATTGGACGCATGTGGAGACCATTCTGCAACAAGCCCGAGAAGCCGTTCAAAAACAAGGCTGGAAACCTGTCCTGAAAAGCCTGAAAGAGAATCCTTGGGTTGATTCAGGAAATGCTGCAGAACGAACCATGATGGTTCGCCTACCGGATGAAGAGGGTCAACCAGGTCAAGCGTTCACGTTGCATCTCGATGATTCCGTCCATCAAAATGCACAACGGTACTTTGAGGCTGCTCGAAAGCAGAAGGACAAAACAACCGGCGCAACAACTGCTCTTGAGGACACGAAGACTGCGTTTAAACGAGCGCAAAAGAAAGAAGCGAAACAAAAAGCCAGTGGACGGATGCAAACAGTTCGTCGATCGAAACGGCTCTGGTTTGAGCAGCATCGCTGGAGCATGATTTCAGGAGGGCATCTGCTCGTTGGTGGACGTGATGCGAAAGGAAACGATTCCATCGTCAAGAAGCATCTCTCTGGAGGCGACATGTACCTTCACGCTGACATCCACGGAGCGCCAAGTTGCAGCCTACGAGCATCGCAAGGTTTTGCTCTCGTTGAAGAGCCGTATGGCCAACTCCCTCCTGGTGTTCCATCCTACAAACTCGTCGACAAGCTCGGAGATGAACGAATCAACGATGCGAAGTTGGAAGAAGCTGCAACCCTCGCTCTCTGTTGGAGCCGTGCTTGGAACGGTGGAGGCGCACATGGAACGGTGTTTGCTGTCAAACCCGCTCAAGTTTCAAAATCTGCGCAAACGGGCGAATACGTCGGAAAAGGTGCATTCATTGTTCGTGGTCAACGTCAATGGTTCAAGGATTTGGATGTTCAATTGGGCATTGGCTTGGTCGCCATCAACGGTGTACCCTTACTCATGAGCGGTACAGTTTCCTCCATCAAACAACGCTGTGAACGCTATGCAATTCTTTGTCCAGGCCAAACGAAAAAAGAGCAACTTGCGAATCGAATCTACAAAGCAACTGGCCTTCGTACCGATGATGTTCTCTCCGTGCTTCCTGGGTCTTCGGACATACTCGAAGACGTTGGTATCTTCACGCCATATCAGTCCAAAGAAGAGGAATAATCGAGTTCATCGTCGAACGTACATGGCGACAGCGTTGCCGCCACCTAGGCAGAGTGTTACAATCCCTGATTTGGCATCGAGACGACGCATGACGCCAAGCATCGTGATCAAACATCGAGTTCCGCTTGAACCGAGTGGGTGACCGATACTCACCGCTCCACCATGGAGATTGAAACGGTCATGAGGTATTCCTACCTCTTGAGCAACCGCACATGAGGCAGAAGCAAACGCTTCATTGTGTTCATACACATCAACATCCATGACATCCAGATTGTTACGCTCAAGGAGGTTCTTGACCGCAGGAATGGGCGCGCTCATGACTCGCTCTGGTTCGACACCAGATGTACAATAATCTTCGATCGTTGCAACGATGTCCCAGCCTTGTTCGTTGGCAAATGCTTCGCTGGTAACGAGAACTGCGCTTGCACCATCGTTCAGTGTGCTTGCATTGCCTGCCGTTACAATACCTTCCTTATCGAAGACAGTCCGAAGTTTGGCAAGACCTTCAGCGGTCGTATCGGAGCGAACCCCTTCATCTCGATTTAGGACGATTGGATCGCCGCGTCGTTGTGGAATTGAAACAGGGAACGTTTCCCAATCGAACCATCCCTCATCCCATGCTTTGGAGGCTTTGAGATGGCTCTGTGCTGCGAACTCATCGGCTTGTTGCCGATCGATGGAGCACTCCTTGGCAACGACTTCACCGGTGTTGCCCATGTGCATGTTGTTGTACACATCCCAGAGTCCATCATGAATCATGGAATCAATGAGTTTTGAATCGCCCATTTTCTTGCCATTTCGTTGCCCCATGAGAAGCTGAGGCGCATTGGACATGCTTTCCATGCCTCCTGCAATCACAACGTTGTGTTCACCTAGACGGACACTGGTTGCGGCTTGCATGACGGCCCGTAGAGATGATCCACAGACCATGTTGATGGTCACACAAGATGTCGTCACCGGCAAGCCTGCTCCAAGAGCAACTTGGCGAGCCGGTGCCTGACCAACGCCTGCTTGCAATACCTGCCCCATCAGGACCTCGTCGACGATTCCAGACGATGGCTCAAATCCAACACGCTGGCATAATTCTTTGACTGCAGCGACGCCGAGGTCCACCGATGAAAGAGAAGAGAGCGAGCCCATGAATCGGCCAATAGGCGTTCTTGCGACCCCACAAATGACCGCCTTGTTTTTTGCCATGATTCCTCCATTTTGAGATGCCTCTTGAACATACGCATGCTTACGTTTCATGCTAACAAAAGGGTTGATGAACTCGACCTCTTGGGAACATCATGGCCAAATTCAAGACCGAACTGACCACGTCCAGAAACGCTGATGAAATGCGAAGTGTCGAAGTCGAAATTGACTTCACAAGCAACGCACTTGCCTCGATTCTCTATCGACAAGGCGAAACCGTTGTCCTTGCATGCTGCACTAAAGAGGCACGTCTACCCGGTTGGTTCCCGAGAGATTCAACCAAGGGCTGGGTTCACGCTGAATACTCGCTTCTACCCGGTTCAACAGATTCACGGTTCCGACGAGAGCGTCGAGGTGCTAAGGGACGCACACAAGAAATTGAACGGCTTGTTGCTCGCTCACTTCGAGCCGCCGTCGATCTCGAAGAACTCGGTCCAATCGCATTGAACGTCGACTGTGACATTCTCAACGCTGATGGAGGTACTCGATGTGCTTCGATTACAGCTGCAAATCTTGCACTCCGACTCGGTGTACGACGCCTCATCGCTGCTGGTGTTTGCTTGCCAAAGAACATGCGGCCAACTGAGGAACAACGCCGCTCAGGATGGAGTCCTCCTGTTCTCTCCGAAGAGGAGCAAATGGCTCATGAAATGCGCGTCATGGAACACGATGTTGCAGCGATTTCCGTTGGCCTCATCGATGGGAAGTCCTATCTCGATCTCGATTACAACCTTGATTCGAATGCTGATGTTGACATGAACGTGGTCAAGGTAAGTAACGGTGCATTCGTTGAAGTTCAGGGCACTGGAGAAGAGTCAACCTACCAGCGTGAAGAGCTTGATGCCCTCCTTGACATGGCCGATATTGGATTTGAGGCGCTCTTTGAGATGCAAAAAACCATTCTTCACGGTCAGCAATAAGCAGCGAAGGCTTGAAATCATGGGCTTCGTCGCAAGGATACAAGGGTTGGTAGCTTAGTTGGGAGAGCGCGGCACTGAAGATGCCGAGGTCGCCGGTTCAAGTCCGGCCTAACCCACCACAAATGCATCAATGGGTTCATTTGCTACCCTTGGAGTAGGCTTCTCATGGGCGACGCTGCAATTGGGGACGAACTGCCAAAAGAGCAGTACGACTCCGATACCAAGAGCGACCCATTGCTCAAGGAATTGAACAACATTCGCAGACGTCGAACCGATGGCGACAAACGAAGCATGTTTACCAAAAAAGAAAATCCAGTCCTCTTGATGGGAATAGCTTACGGTATTCTGTACGGTGCGCTGATTCTGTCCATGTCCTCTGGTCTATTGGGTCAATCAACATCGCTCGATCACTCTGCCTCAACCACGTTCCTCGATATCGGAGATGAATGTGTTGAAATTGATGATGAGCCATGGATTCTTATTTTCCCGAACGAAGACGATGAGAAGTTTTCATTGAATGCTTACAATCTTCCTGCGGGGGTAGCTGTCCTCGAGTACAACATCGAAGAAAAAGATGCAACTGACGTCTCTCCTGGAACGCAAGTCCAACGTCTGCTCGATGATGAGGTCAATCGTGTGAATGAACAGCAAGATTACAGCACTCTAGACGAGGGCAATTATGTCGTTACATTCACTGTGACGCTCTACAACAATTCGGACGATGCTAAGAATGAGACCAACGTCACAGAAGCCTTGTCAAAGTCGCTCGAGTTTGAACTTGAAATTGGTACCAAGGGAGGTATCCTTCCATTCCTTGGAGGAGAAGAACACCGAGAAGTACGCATCACTGACTCAGGCGCTCGCTCCTGCTGGTCCCTCCAAGAGTTGGGTAATTGGGGGTACATCCTCCTCGTCGCTGAACTTGGTGGTGGAAGGGAGACCGCTATGCTCGCTGGAGGGGCTGCTGGTATTCCTGCATGGTGGATGGCGTTCAATTCGCTTTCATTGTCGGTCTTTTCGTTGTTGATTGCCTATCCAATCATGTACAAAGTCTACCACCAAGAAGCGGATGATATCCTCTCTCGAAACCACATCATTCGGCTTGTTGATGACATTATCTCCCGCTGTGAACGTCGCCTTGGTATTGAGGTGGATCACGATTTGGCCAAGGTGGAGCCAAGAGAACTCTCTGTGGACATCATGGTACCCTACAAGAACACAGAGAACACCTTATCCGATAGTAAGAGCAT
>DUJC01000098.1:0-4012 GCA_013330015.1 Candidatus Poseidoniaceae archaeon
AATCGGGCGGAGAGAACAATCTCAGCGTGCCTGTGACGGAATCGTACGCGAGAATCACGCGTTCGGTTGGCTTGGATTGAACCAGGATTCCATTGGTCGAATGGAATGTGAAGATGATTCTTGCAGCGCAAATGACCGGTTTCATCGATGCTTGCATCGATGATCAATGCACCTCGTTGGAGACGAATGAAGGCTTGAACAATGTTGTCTTCAATCAACCATTCAGCAATTTGAACCGATGATTGCCCCCATTTATCGCTCGTCCATGATTCGATGGCGGCTCGATGCAACATGCTTCAACCTTCAACTCCCCATTCATGAACCTTCACATCCACGAGTTGGTGCATTGATTGATATGGAAGCGAGCACTCACGCAACCATGGCAGCATCATGGGGCGCAGTCGATTTCGACTGGCGCATCATCCCTCTCCTCATCTTTGGGTGGTATTTGTTGCTCAAGCGTTGGGAACGAGACGGTGTTCTTGATCGATGGAACGCTACCCGAGTCTTCGGATTCGTTTTGATGGTTCGAACAAAAAAAGGACTCGACCTGCTTGAAAAGGTGGCAAAACCCCGAAGGTTCTGGCGAATCTACGGCGAGATTTCGCTCTGGGTTTGCACCTTTGCCATGTTCATGGTGGCTCTTGTCGTATTGCTTGCATTTGTCGGAGCAATTCTCTCGCCCCCAGATGTACCGCCACCGACTGCGAGCGAATTGGTCGCTATTCCCGGAATCAATCCGATGATTCCACTTTGGTGGGGCTTAATTGGATTCATCGTTGCTTTGGTGATTCACGAATTCGGACACGGGTTGCTCGCTCGAGGACACGGCATGCGTATTCGTTCGTTTGGTCTGCTGCAACTTGGTCCTTTGCCGCTCGGTGCTTTCGCTGAGCCAGAGGGTGAAGAGTTGTTCAAAGCCCCACGTCGAGAGCGGCAGCGCATGTTTGCTGCAGGACCTGCGACGAACCTGTTTGCTGCGTTTGTTTTGTTGCTGTTGCTCGGAGGAATTGCGGGTCAGTTTGCATCCGACGACCAATCCATCCACGTCACAGGTATCGTCAAGGGCGAAGGAGCGGATGAAGCAGGTATGTTGCCTTGGGATACGATTGAAACGATTCAAGGCGAGGACGTTGTTGGACTCGATGGATTCCGTAACATTGTGGAACAATACGAGGCAGGTGATTCTGTGCTCATCGGTGTTCTCCATCAAGATGGGACGAGGGAGACGGTTAATGCGACCTTTTCGGACAAGTACATCTACTATCAGAACCTCGGCTTTTCAGAAGAACAATTGGAATCGTTTTCGATCGAACAAGGCGACCCATTCTTGGGTGTTGAGGGACTTTCTTCGAATACAGCAGGCATCGATCGCTTGGCAGGACCTTTGTCGCCGAATGTGGAATATACTGCTCTACAAAGGACACTGATTGCTCCTTTGCACGTTGTAACCATCATGATCATCCCATTCGAATTCCAGGGTGTAGCAATGCATCCAAACGAGGAAGCAATGCTGCAAGCGGATGATACCTTCTTTGGTAACTTCCTTGGAAAAGAGGGCTTGTTGGTCCTCGTTAATCTGATGTTTTGGATGATGTGGGTCAACGTTCTGCTTGGATTTACCAACTTGATTCCAATGGTTCCTTTCGATGGAGGACACATGTTCAAGGACATGGTTCATGCAGGACTTTCACGAGTTCGAGCCTTTGGGCGGAAACTCAAACTGTGGAATTTCCATCCACTTTGGGTGGATCAAATTTCAAGAAAAGCAAGCAACCTCTCTTCACTCGGGCTGCTGTTTATTCTCTTGTTCATCTTAATTATTCCATACTTCTAATCATCGAACGATGGTTCTTCGACGTTGGAGTTCATCGAGAATTGAGGCCTTGATTGGAGCATTCACCTTCTCTTCTTTCTCAGCGACACTCCGTTTCTGGATGTAATCCAGTGTTGGTGAGTTTTCGTTGTGTTGGCACACGATATGGATGAATTCGTTGAGCGGCATGCCTTGGTCCCAATCAATGAATGCCCGTCCTTTCCGAGTTCGAGGTAAGGCAGGAATTCGACGAGCCAAAACACGTAGGCGTCCTTCGAGTGTTGATGTCTCAACACGGAAAATCCGCCATGAATCACCTCGAGTTCCTTTCAATCGATGAGCGTACAGAGGCATGAGTCCGCAGCGTTCACCTTCGTATGCAAGAGCGTTGTACTGGTCAAGCGTTCGACCGCTGAGATAGATCTTCTTTCCCTTAGTGGTTTTGACTTCAATAGGGAAGGAAATGTCTCCTCTCAAAGCGAGCAAATCACCACTGCCCTCGATTCCTGAACCAGCAGCTCGGACCACGAGAAACGGCCGATTGAGGACCAATCGCATACGTTCCTTTTCTTCAACTGAACATGATTTGATCACGGCTTCAACACCTGCGGGGATCCCAGCGAGAACGTGGCGTAGTTCTCGCTCGTACTGGCTTGTCATGTAGCGACATTGTTGTCAGCCGCCTTTATTGACTTCGGTGATTTTGCGACAAACCATCATCGTTCATTCAACTTGAATCGAGACGGAGGATTATAGGGCATCAGAGCATGGGTAAGTTCGTGCAAAAAATCTTGGTTCGAACCGATGATTTCCAACTTGCCTATCGCACTATGCACATGCTTCGTTCACGAAACATCGATGTTGAACAAGTTTCTCTGAAGCAACCTTTGCCTTCGAAAAATGCGATTTGGATTGGAACTGTGGATGAGATTGCAAGTAAATCATCTGAAGGCCGCCCGATTGCTGCCGATCTTGAATCGATTGATCTTGCCATAGAGACGGCTATTTTTGCTTTGAAAGGAGCATCCAAAACACATCGATTTACCATCGGTATCGATACTGGACCTCGCCCTGGTATCGCTTGGTTTACCGATGGCGTCCTCATCGATACCAAACAAACCGAATCTCTCGAAGAATGCATCAAAACGATTGAATCCTTGATTGAACATCATGACTTCCAACATCTTTTGATTCGAGTGGGCAAAGGATCTCCATCGCATCGCAACCGGCTGCTCAATGCCATGCTTCAACAAGGATATGTTGTTGAATTGGTCGATGAACGAAAAACCTCTCGAGGGCTTAATCGAAACCAACACAGTGTTTCTGCTATCCGTATTGCGACATTGGCAGGTGAGCGTATATGGGAAATGGTTGAATTGCAACCAACGGAAGGTGAGGTAAAGGAACTCCAACGTCGAAGCCGAATCAAAAGTCAAGGACGTGTCACAATTTCATCTGATCTCGCTCGCAAGGTTGCTCTAGGCGAATTAACCTTGGAGGAAGCAATCGACGAGATTACTTGATGCGTACACGATAGCGTTCACGACCATTCGCATACAAGACGATGCTACCTGTGGAGGAGACGGCGACTGCCACGCCTTCAGTCAATTGTGAAATGGCACGAGCAGCGAGGTGCCGGCCACCTTCACCAGATTTTGGTGTCAAACCAGATGGGACCTGGATGTAACGACCTGCATCGCTTGCGATTCCCTCACGATTGAACAGAATGGCTCCATCCAACCACGCGAACTCTGCAAGTGTCTCATGATTCTCCTTGTTTCGAACATCCCGTTTTGCTTCACTGTGTCCCTTGAACGGGTTCAAGACCATCGCTGTTGAATGTCCTCGCATTTTCTGGATGTTGCCGATAGCGAACAAAGCGCCAATGGCTGTTCCTTCCCGTCCGCGTGTTCCAATGGCACGTGAGAGTTCGATCATCCGGATTAAGACCTCCAATTCGATGCTTTGTTCTTCAGCAATGGCTGTCAAACGTTCAGCACCGAGCATCTTCGTATCGACCATGATGACGCCATCGATTGGCTCAGCAAGGACGATGAGCAAGCGCCCTCCTTTAGCAATCCAACGCTCGCCCATTCCTTGGAGAACAAGATCGTAGAGCTCATTGAGAATGGAGAGTCCTTTGGAAGACAATCCTTCTTCAAGCACCTGTGCCTTAATGTTAACATCCACCAATGC
>DUJC01000098.1:4400-5257 GCA_013330015.1 Candidatus Poseidoniaceae archaeon
TCTGCGATCGAACGTACCTTTCGGCTATCATTGGAAACCATCAGAATGGCATCGAACGACGAAGATGATTGAAGGGCGACGCTCACCATGTGAGGAAGGTCGCTCATATGCAGACCTCAGTCGTTTGTGGTGTCAATACCTGGCAACAAATCGTTGATTTCTCGGTACACAGTACGCATGTTGGAGATGAAGTTCTTTTCTTTGACGACGATGGTGAAGGTCTTGACACCAGGGTCTTCTTCTCCATCGAGAATTCCGAGCAAGGTCTCGAGCGTCAGTCGTGCTCCTTCACGGTGAGGATAGGCGAACACGCCCATACTAAGTGGAGGGGAGATCACGTTCTCCATAACTCCAAGCTCCTTGAGCGTTGCAAAGAGGTTACGATACGTTTCTGGCAAGAGGTCACGTCGGTTTTCGTCTTGATTGGGTCGTCGACAATCCGGTCCAACGACGTGAATGATGTGCTTGAATCGGTCGCTCAATGCAAACGGTTCAGTGACGACGTTGTGCGTTACAGCACACGGTGGAGCGTTGATTTTCCGCATTTCGAGGCAGATGTTTCGAGTTGCTTGCGTCAATTCTTGACCAGCCTTCTGATGAATCATGTTGTCGAGACCTTCTCGTCCAGAGAGTCGATTGTTCGCTGGTGTAATGAGGACATCACCAGAATGATTCCAAACGTCCCCGCCGACGACGCGGAGTGTGCCCCATTTGCACGTTCGAGCCATGTACAACTCTGCCATCAATTGCTCAGAGGGGGCCACCCTTCATATTCTTTCAGTGCTTTTTGTATGAAAACAGCGTAATTTGATACCATGGATGTGACCATTCAATCAATACTGCTAAACTGCAATTTG
>DUJC01000125.1:0-5544 GCA_013330015.1 Candidatus Poseidoniaceae archaeon
AACATGTCCCATAGTTTACGGGCACTAAATGGTAAAAACGGCTGTGTAACTATGGCGAGATAACGGCATATTCTCCAACCCATGGCCAAGGAGGAAAGTGCTTCTACTCGACCGTGAGCATCTGCATCGGATTTCAGATGTTTCCATGGCATGGATGACTGTAGCATTTGGTTTCCATGTTGCGCAGCTGTCATCGCGGTACGCAATGCTTCTTTGTACCGGTGACGCTGAAGAGAATCTGTCATTGATTGGTGAAGATCTTCGAGTGTTTCACAGAGATCTTCGTAATACGTGATTTCGTTGAAAGATGGGAGACACTCGCCGCCTGGTGTATCAGGCAAACGTGCAGAGAGTGATAGGACACGATTGGCAAAATTGCCATAGGTGGCGATAAGTTCGTTGTTGATTCGATCGACGAATTCATTCCATGTAAAGTCTGTATCATGCGACTCCGGCATATTGATGCTGAGATAGTATCGCAACGTGTCTGGATCAAATCGTTCTAAGAATGAAGGAAGCCAAATGGCGTGTTTTCTAGATTTTGAAAACTGGCCACCAGCCAGCATGAGGTATTCCATTGCAGGAACATTGTCTTCCAAACGTAGGTCACCTGAGTTAGGAAGTTCGACTGGTTCTCCTGCGGTCTTGCCTTTCCGTGCATGGTTAAGGCCCATTAGAATAGCAGGCCAAATTACAGTATGGAATGGAACATTGTCCTTACCAAGGAAGTAATAATGGCGTTGTTCCGATTCCTCATTCTCAAGCCACCATTGTTCCCAATTGGAACCGTCACCGTACATTTCAGACCAAATCTGCGAACATGTAAGGTACCCTTGTACTGCTTCGAACCAGACATAGATGCATTTACCATCCCAATCCGATCCTTCGAGTGGCACGTTAATTCCCCATTCGAGATCACGAGTAACAGCTCTAGGGCGCAACCCCATGTCGAGCCATTGCTTTGTCATTGCACGTACGTTCGGCTTCCAAACAGCGTGGTTGTTCTCAGCATGTTGTTCAAGGGCTTTTTGGAACAAATCAAGTCGATAGAAAAGGTGGTCAGTATCACGAATTTCGACCTTCAAATCAGGATTCATCTTTGACACAGGATTCTTGAGTTCTGATGATTCATACGTTGCTCCACATGCGTCGCACTGGTCTCCACGTGCGCCATCTGCATCACATGACGGACAGGTACCCTCGATGTATCGGTCGGGGAGGAAACGTCCACCACCATCCGGGTGGACTTCGTAATATTGCTGCATGGTTCTTTTTTCAAAGAATCCAGCATTGTAGAGCAGTCGAAAATTGTCTTGGACTTTTTCTTTATGCCTTGGATCACTGGTTCGATTGAACAAAGAACCACCGTATTCAATGCCACGCACGTCAATGTTTGGCGTCCAGGTACAACCCAAATCAAGGAGCGCTTTTGTGTTTATTGCATGATATTCATCGACCACATTTTGTGGAGAAACACCTTCCTGTTCTGCAGTAACTGTGATGGGCGTACCATGTTCATCAGAACCGGATACCATCAACACCCTGTTTCCACGAGCACGCTCAAATCGAGCATGAATATCAGGAGGGAGGTAGCAACCTGCAACGTGACCCAGATGCAGTGGCCCATTTGCGTACGGCCATGCAACGCACACAAGAACGTGGTCACCATCGGCCATATCCATTGGTAACAGGCATTGATTTTCAAATCAACCCTTTTGTTTATTCAAAAACAACATTTTCAAGAAGCAGAAGTTCTTGGCAAGTTCATCCAACGGACAGGAGTTCACGTTCAACATGAACCTCACATTACTCATTTTTTACACCGTTCTAGCGCTTGGCGTATCGTTTCTCTGCTCAATTCTTGAAGCAGTTGTACTCTCCATTCCCAACACACAGGTCGCTGTGTGGGAAAAGGATGGAAATCGACGCGGACAGTTATGGGCGAAATTGAAGGCCGATGATGCAGTAAAGCCTCTTACCGCTATACTTACGCTCAACACAATCGCACATACTATGGGCGCTGCAGGTGTGGGATCTGAGGTACAAAATCAGTTTGGGAATGAATACCTTACCATTGCATCTGTGATTCTAACACTGGCAGTCCTCTTCCTATCCGAGATCATACCAAAAACACTTGGAACCGCTTATTGGCGGCAACTCTCTTTGTTCACAGGTCTAGTTTTGAATTCAATTACGGTTGCATTGTTCTTCATTATTGCACCTATTCAATTGATGAAGAAGATTCTTCCAAGTGCGGATGGACAATTGGTCACGAGAGATGATTTGGCCGCACTTGCTGATCTTGGTGAAGAAGAAGGCGCACTAATGGAAGATGAAGAAACGGTGATACACAACTTGTTGAGACTTCGCGAAATTCCAATCACCGAGGTGATGACACCTCGTGTTGTCGTCACCGCTTTGCAACAAGACATGACGGTCCGCCAAGTATTGGATGAATATCCTGTCCTTCGGTTTTCTCGTATTCCTGTGTTTTCCGAATCGATTGATGATATCCAAGGAGTCGTCATTCGCTCCGAACTGTTGCTCGCTGCAAGCAGAGACGAATGGGACCGTGGCGTCTTGGAATTCATGAAACCAGTTGAATTCCTCACGACCAACCAAAGCGTCGATGTTGCTTTGGATATGCTGCTTGAACGACGACAACAATTTGCAGTTGTTCAAGATGAATTCGGAGGAACGTCAGGCATTTTAACCATGGAGGATGTTTTGGAAACACTCCTGGGCGAAGAAATCGTTGACGAACTTGATGAAGTCGATGATATGCGAGAACTCGCTCGTGAACAAGCAAGTTCAACGGAAGAAGAGTGAATGTTCCTCAAGCCATGTTCGAATCAATCCATCACGAACGGTATTTTCTTGTTCATACGAGTGTTTCAGATCTTCGACAATGTGATAGGTGAACCTCGATTGTGACGTATTATGAACGTCGATGAGAAGTTCCGCATGTTTGTTGCCAAGTGTTGCATCATGTTTCGCTTGAATGAGGATTGTGGGGCATTGAGGCAATCCCCATTCAGGAGGCCTCAAGAAATCAATCGATGGAACTTGGTACTGGGATGGATTGAGTCGATTGTAATATCGCAGCAGCCGACGCATCATAGGACGTTGTAATCGCTTCGGAATTTTTAGATAATCACATGTTTGATTGTTGATGTACTCATAGGAACTGACAGGTGACTCAAGAATCACTCCTAGAGCATATTTTGAAGTCTCCAATTCTGAACGCAATGCGCGTTGTGCAACAAATCCTCCTAAGCTATGCCCGTGAATGAGAAACCCGTTCTTGAGCCATTCACGATGCTCGAAGTGAATCAGTACACTCTCAAGATCATGACATACATGCATTGCTGCCCAGTGGGGGACACGTTTGTTACCTCCGTGAGCCCGCATTTCAAACAAGACGCAATTGTATCCTAACTCGTGAAACAAAGCACTTCTACCCAACATATTCGATGCGCGAGAATTCCACCCGTGAATAAAGATGGCAAGGGGTTTGTTTGAATCCCAATCCTTCTTCAGCCAACGAACCGGATATCCCTGTACGTCAAGTGACTCCCACTCCCAATCATTAGGTGGTTCAATATCTTCTCGAATTGTTGGTAGTCGCAACATGAATCCTAGACACAGGGCGAGCCACATATCGATGATGATGATGGGTGCAAGCAAAATGATGTAGAATGTGTCAGAGGATACGATGAGTCCTATTGTGATGAGTGTCCAAGCAAATGCATGAACGAAGAACGCTGAAAAGCGGTTCGAAATCATGGGGATGAAATCCTTCAGTCTTCGGTTGTTTCTTCGGATGATTCTTCAGCATCATTTTTTTCCGATGCTTTTTCTTCACGAACTTTCGCACGCTCTTCAACACGCTTGGCGTACTTTTCTCCGAATTGACTCATGCTCTCAAGTCGTGCACGGAATCCTGACGTGGCCTTCTCTTCGGGCACATATCGTACAAGGTATGCTCCAAACATGAGATCAAAGAGTCCTTGGTCCAGTTCACTGTTACGGGAGAATTGCCAATTCACAATCCAAAGAATCATCAGAACAGAACCGATTGATGTCATAACAATAGGTGCCGTGCCGCCTCCAGAAATTTGTCCGGCTTGTACAAACACCATGATGAAACCAATCAGGGAGAGAAGACCGATGTTGTTCACGAACAAGCTGTGTAGGAATAGTGGTTTGGAACCATCACCGCGAATGTATCGAGTCGAAGACGTGTATTGACCCAGGTTGCGCCCAGTGTAAATTGGCAAGAATATTGCGTTAAAGAAAAGAACGACAATCGCAACAAGGAACAAAATGGTTGTTTCCAAGCCACCGCTTGAACCACCAGTGAGTGCCGACATAACAAGGCCAGCGATCAAAACTGAGAAATTGGCGATGAAATTAACCCACCAACTAATGACTCGACTTAGTTTTGGAGCAATTTCAAACTCCGAGGAGAGACTTGCAGGCCGTGCTTTCTTGACCTTTGGCTTCTTTTCCTTCTTGGGTTTTGCAGGCTTCGCTGCAACAGGGACTGCTTTCGCAGCCTTAGCTGCTGCTTTCTTGGGTGCCTTCGTTTCATTTGATTCAACTTTGTCAAGTAGTCCCATATAATCGCCTCACTTATGTGTACATTTCTGAGATTTGTTTGTAGATTGCAAATTCTCCGGATTCTACGAATGCGGAAATCGAAGAGTCTGGCATGTTTCCAAGTTGCTCGTCGATGATCTTGAAAAATTCTCCTCGACGTTCATCATCAATGGATGTAGGGTCCGCTCCAACTTCTTTGAACAACTCAAACCCATCAGATGCGAGGAAGGTTTCAATCGCTTCTTCTGGCAATTCATCGCCGAGTAAATCGTTCACAATCGTGAAGAACTGTGAGAACAATACGTCTGCATCATCCATTTCTTCCGCTTCAGCAACTTCTTCTGAATCTTCAGAGTGGTCATCATCTGATGATGGTTGGACTGATTTGGTTTGGCCCTTCAACGAGCGTCGTTCCGCCATCAATTCCTCAAGTTGTGGAACGAGTTCTCTGAGCGCATCTTTGTCACCCAGAGATTTCGCTTCTTTGTAGAGCGGTTTGAGTTCTCGAAGTTTGTTCTCGACTACAGTCAGTCGATCTGGCTCCTCTTCATCAAGCAATTCAACAACAGGGGCGCTTCTGGCTAGATTGAGGGCTTCTTCTCGCTCCTTTTTCCGGAGGACAATAATGTCCCTGTCAAGAGAATGGCCGAAGCGGTCGGAATATCGATCGAGAAGAGAACCGGATTCACCAGAGCCCAACCGGTCGATTGCACCATAGATTTGTGGAAGGGGTTTAGCGGAACGCTTGGCCCAGAGGTCACCGTATTCGTTCTTCGCTTCTTCAGGTTGAGGTGGTTCTGGTGTAGGAGGCATCGCATTGGCCTCAGGGAGAGGCGGTAGAGGGCTTGGAGGTAATGCCGCTGCTGGTAATGGTTCAGGTGTTGGCGCAGCAGGGAGTGGAGGGAGGGGTGCTCCAGGAAGTGGGGGCATGTCAGGAAGTGG
>DUJC01000125.1:5943-7336 GCA_013330015.1 Candidatus Poseidoniaceae archaeon
TGTAGGTGGGTGGGATACTACCCTTGAACCTTACCACAATTGGACCATGAAAATACCTGTATCGGCTGATATGGAATTAGACCAATTTCGCCCATCCCTTGAGACTCAAAAATGTCGCAGCGGATTCAGATACCTGCAATTGATCGCCCATAGAAACATCGTGCTGATCTTCTCCAAATCTCAACATTGCATCATCAACAACAATCTCAACATTCAGTGTTTTCTCCTGACCAAAAACAAACGCTTCGCTCAAAGCATCGAATGGCCGGCTTCCATCAGCATCAAGTCTCTCCAGCGGAAATTCCGTAACACGCATGCCAGTCTTTCCGTGCAACGATGTAGGCCATCGTATTTGCCGACGAACATCGATTGTGACCACTTCATCGGTTTCACCTGCTGCCCCCAGCACTATCGAAGCATCGGACTTGACTAGGTCAAGGAACAATCCTTGATGCGCACCAAGCCTCGAGATTTGTCCATTAGCCACAGAGGAGCGCCGTTCATCATGAAGGAACATATCTGCAAGTTTCTTGATACTAGCGGGACCTTTGCCCGGTTTGCCCTCTCTCTGGAGATTGGCTTTGAGTCCTAGGTGAAGATCCTTCATCACTGCTGTCGATTCTTCACCTTCTTGAGCGATCACAACGAGTTTATCGATGAGTGTTGGTATTTGTGTGCGAATTCGTTTTGTCCAACCGTTCGCAGTTGTATCATTGAAACGGGTCAATCCACCTTGCACATCAACACCTTCGCCGCGAATGTGGGACACCAGTTCCCGACGAGCCTCTGAATCGAGATGAAACAATGCAGGATCTCTGTAATGGAGGTGAAATCCTCGATGACCAGAAAATGTCACTTGAAGGAATTTTTGATCAAAACCAAATTCAGGTTCGAGAAAGTCGTTCCACAAAGCATGCGCTTGTTCCTGAATCACCTCCAGCATGGCAGGGAAATCTCGATCCGTTACCCCTGGAAGGTGATCTCCATCGAGATCAAAAATAAGGTCCGCGCCTTGCCAGTTTTTGTCGTCCATTTTCAATTCGTATGGTTTTTGCCAATATGCTGTTGAGTAAAAGCATGAATGCATTGCACGTTCAGACAGGAACTGACGCAACTCCTGTTCACTGCGAAACGATTTATGTCGAAGTGGAGGAGCTCCTCCAAACGGAATGAACATCCACTCTCGTTTCGGCATTCTCGGTGGACGCCAAAATGTGGATGAGCGGTAATACTGACCAAACCGATGTGCAAAGCGCGCCCAACCGGTTGAAGCCATGCGTATCCCTGTCGTTCACAGTTCTTGAACGAAACCCTACTGGTTCTTCATGTAGAATTTTACTTCCGTCTCGCCAACGACCGTAACGGTATCGGCTCCTGTCTGTTCAACGTAGTG
>DUJC01000097.1:0-294 GCA_013330015.1 Candidatus Poseidoniaceae archaeon
GACCTTCGAGATTTCACGGCTTCGGCGGTTGAATCCTGGTCGAATTCGGTCGCCGGTTGAGAAGGGAGCCATGTTGTAGCGTACGTCGATAACAGCACGATCTTGTCGCTGAATCTTTCGTGGGTGTGCTTCCATTGGTCCATAAACCGCAGCAACTGCAACATTCAGTCCATGTGTAACCATGGCCGAACCATCAGCAGCAGGGAGGACCCCTGCCTCAATCGTTACCGGTCGCATCTCATCGATTGCTCGACCATCAAGTCGCTTTCCATCTTCTCGTAGTAATTTTACGTC
>DUJC01000097.1:632-5799 GCA_013330015.1 Candidatus Poseidoniaceae archaeon
CCATATCCACCCATCAGTGTTCACCTCGTTCGTTTTCTAGTGCTTTTACGGCACCTTCGAATGTGTTTTTGTGTCCCTCTTCGTTGAGAGTTTGAATCAATTGTCGTGCGACGTGCATGTCTGCTGCATCTCCGTGAATCCATACGCGGCCGTTGTCGCCAACGATGATGCGACAATTGGTGGCATCACGAATTCGGCTTAGCATAGCATTGTTTTGGCCTCGAATGGTATCGATCAGGTTGACTGGAATTGAGACAACGGCGCCTTCATTGAGACGTCGAAGTCCAACGCCCTTCATGGTGAGGACCAT
Source organism: Candidatus Poseidoniaceae archaeon (assembly GCA_013330015.1). Classification (GTDB taxonomy): domain Archaea; phylum Thermoplasmatota; class Poseidoniia; order Poseidoniales; family Poseidoniaceae; genus MGIIa-L2; species MGIIa-L2 sp8574u. The sequence continues at coordinate 943 of DUJC01000097.1, forward strand.
GTTGTGGGTTTCATCAACTTCCTGAATGCGAGCAAGAGCAGCGTCACCGATTCCAAGGTGTTGGCGGGTCGAGCCAAATTCAACCTTCCAAGGTGCGAGGGACATTGGAAGCAATGCTTGGAACGGTCCGTTGACATCAAAGAACCAGAGATTGTTGCGTACTTCGGCCACAAATCCGATGACGAGGTCACCTGAACGTGGCATGTATGCGCTGTTAATTGGTAGAACGGAAACGACATCGTTCTGTTCGTTGAGCCATCCCAAACGGGTGGCAATGAATTCGTTGTTTTCGGCAATCGTACCAGTACCTGCTCGCTTCCCGGATGATGGCCCGATGACCATTCCCGGGGTCACGAGGCGCTGCTCGGCGCCAACTTGACCTTCGGACATTCTTTTCTCTCCGTACCTCCCACTCGACATCCCATGATAAAGGGCACCCTTTTATCACGAGGACAATTCTTTGACTTCTGCATCGTTTGCACGCTTCAGAACTTGACCAATCATGTCGCCTTTCATCCCGGCAGGAAGCTCAACAACACAAGCCCAATCCCCGTTCTCAAGCCATTGCTCTTTCTTTTGGTAAGGGCGAAGCAATTGACTCACGCTGCCATAGGCACTTCCTGGAATTCGGAATGCAAGCCGAACCGATTCGAAGCTAAGAGGGATGAGTGGTTTTAGTTTCGCGATTGCATCTTTGACTTGATCTTCAAGCCGCTTGAATGGGTCGACAGAGTATTTTGATTCATTAAGCGCCAATTCGATGCGTGTTCGTGGGTGAGGTGACTTGCTCTTCGGGTCGATGGCTTGGCTGTGAATGTGATGAATGATTTGCTGACGCATGTTTTCAACACGAGCCTTCCGCTGTGCCGTTGTCAATTGAATTGAACCCTTCTCAAGGATGATGTTGAGAATCGCTTCAACATCCAATGTTTGGAATGTGTTCATCAATGCCTCTTCTGTTGGGCGCTCACCGGCTCGAGCATCATGAAAGATTTCATCCATGGCCATGAAGTCATCCAACTCAACTTTGGTTGCATTTTCCTTCCATTGCTCGACGAGGTCAGGGTCGACTAGGGCTTCGTATCGTTTGCCACCTTTCTCGAGTCGAGCAAGGACTGCATCATCGAGACTGACCATGCGGTCACCTCAGTGTTGTGACGGCTGACTTGATGCTCAATCCTCGAGAGGCTTGAGTCGGTCAAGTTGCTTGTTCACTTCTCCACGGTCGAGGATTCTGTAACCATTGCCATCGACGACAACAACTTCGACAGCATCTCGGTTGAGTTCAGTATCGTTGGCTGAGCGAAGAGCTTCAAGCCCCATTTTCATGGCTGCGTTGAGCGTCATTCCACTCTTCCAATTCTTCTCAAAGTATTCAATGACGGTGTTTCGGTTGCTTCCAATTGCACCAGCGTGGTAGGATTGGTAGGCACCAGATGGGTCCGTCTCGTAGAGGTGGATTCCTTCATCGTCGACTCCACCAATGAGAAGAGCGGTACCGAACGGACGAGATCCTCCATACTGTGTGAAGGATTGCTTGAAGTCGCAAATCTTCTTGACCAATACATCGATTGGCACAGTATCAGCGTAGGTGATTCTATTGATTTGGGATTCGACACGTGCTCGAGCAACCAGTTGTCGTGCATCAGCGACGAGTCCAGATGTCGCTACACCAACGTGTTCGTCGATTTTGAACATCTTTTCGATGGACTCTGGAATGATAAGACGTGATGCAATGCGCTTGTCGCAGACAAGGACAACGCCTTCCTTGAACTTCAATCCAGCTGTTGTTGTACCTCGCTTAACGGACTCACGGGCGTATTCAACTTGGAACAAACGTCCGTCTGGGCTAAATGTTGTAATTCCATGATCGTATCCTCTTCCACTCGGTTGCATTTATCTCACCAATTCCTTCTCGTCCACGACGCTTTATGAGGGTGATGCTTGACCACCCTATGCTACCCACCTGAAGGACCCATTTGAACACTTGGCTTGTTTTCCCTTAATCTCATGAACTTGATGTTCATGGATGTACCATGCGAATCGCTGTGCTCAGTTCTGGGGGTAAGGACTCCTCTGCTGCCTGGTGGTGGGCGATGTGCCGAGGCTGGGACATTGTCGCAATCGTTACTGTCGACATACAGGACGGAGACTCGCACATGTTTCAAGTTCCATCGACCCAATGGGTAAAGGTCCAAGCAAAACTAGCTGAAGTACCTTGGGTGAACGTCGCTGCATCCGGTACGGTTGAGGATGAAATTCAGGCACTAGAGAATGCCTTGTCCGAATTGGATATCGATGCAGTTGTAAGCGGTGCTTTGCGTTCAGATTTTCAAAAGCAACGACTCGAATGCATGTGCCAGCGATTGAACATTCATTCGTTCTCTCCACTTTGGCATCAAACACCAATCGAACACCTTTCGGGTATGGTAAAAGCAGGTTTTGAGATCATGCTTACCTCGGTTTCTTGCGAAGGATTGGACCATACATGGCTCGGACATGTGTTGACAGAATCGTCTCTGAAGCATCTGCATGAACTCTCCAACAAGCATCGATTCAATGTTGATGGAGAGGGTGGAGAGTACGAGACATTTGTTCTAGGAGGACCAATATGGTCACGCTCACTGAAGGTAGAAGGTGAAAAACAACACACTGCATCTCGAGGCGTGTACAGCATTCATTCCGTTGTTTGAATGGCTGCACGAGCGAGAGCAACAGCTTCATCGACAAGTTCTCCAGAAACTCCGATGTGGTTGCTTGGCTCAAACATAGCCTCCAGTTCTTCCGCGCTAAATGCAGCGGATATGGCTGGTGTTCGACTGCAGACATCGATCAGTTCTTCCTTGTTGGCGACAGCTGTAAAGGAGGCTTCTCGAAGAATCTCGTGAGCCTCATCTCGTGGAACTCCTCGTTCGACAAGGTCAATCATCACTTTCTCAGCCATGACCAATCCTCGCTGAGCGAGGATGTTTTCCATACAACGTTCAGCATCAACCCACATGTTGGTCAGCACTTGTCGAGTTTTTGCGATGACATCTTCGCACAATGTACTCGCGTGGGACAGCGTGAATCGTTCACTGCTTGAATTTGCAAGATCACGCTCGTGCCAAAGAAGAGCGTTCTCGTAGGTTGGTATGATGAACGAGCGAACAATTCGTGCAAGACCTGAGGCGTTTTCAGACTTGATAGGGTTCTTCTTGTGAGCCATTGTCGATGAACCGACTTGCTTCTTGACGTCAAATCCTTCACCAGCTTCGGACAATTCTGAGCGTTGCAAATTGCGAACCTCTTGGAGAACCTTCTCACAGGTTGTTGCCATGTTTGCAAGCCATGATACGTACTCGACGTATCGATCACGACCAACAACTTGTGTCGTAGCGAGTGGTACGCCAAGTTCGAGGTGGGTGAGAATAAGTCGCTGCAGTTCTCGTGCATTCTCACCTTGTGCAGCACCTGTACCAACAGCACCGAGGAATTTGCCTACAGCAATCCGAGGTGTCGCTTCATCGAGACGAATCAACTGACGTCGCATTTCATCCAGCCAAACTGCAGCCTTGAGGCCAAAGGTGATTGGGACTGCTGCCTGGCCGTGGGTCCGTCCCAGCATCACCGTGTCACGTTCACGCTCTGCTACATCGGCGCAGACACCGATGAGGAGGCAGAGTTGTTCGCGAAGGAGTACAATGCTGTCTCTGAGTTGCAGAGCGACTGCAGTATCAACAATGTCGTTGGATGTTGCACCAAGGTGGATGCACCATCCTGCATCACCAGCAGCTTCAGCCATGGCCTTGGTCAGGGCCATGATGTCGTGACGGGTTTCTGCTTCAATCTCAGAGACCCGTTCTTTACGAACAGATTCTGGGTTGGAAATGGCAGCCACTGCGTTGTAGTCGTCTTCGGACACGCGACCAAGTTGCCAGTGTGCCCAAATGAGCGCACGTTCAACTTCGAGTTGGCGTTCGTGTCGACCGGACTCGGACCAGATGTGTTTGAAATCTTGGTTTCCATATCGGTAATCGAGTGGGCAAAAGGCCATGTCGAAGGCTCAAGAAGAGGCTTCATGAACCTTGCTCAGTGGCGGTTGCGTTCATCTCTTCTCGTGATTCATCATCTGTTGTCATTGCATAGCGTACCAAAACCATTGCAAACGCCGTCGATATAAGGAACGCAACTCCAACGTAGGTCGATAGATTGTACCACAGCATCGAAACACCGACGAGAGAGGCATAAGCAAACAATTGACATACATTTGATGCAGTATTCAATTTCTTGACCATGTGACGACTCAATCGTCCGTTGTTCTCAAGAAGGAACGTGTAGATCAGGAAATAAATCGCCTGGAAGGGCAGTGTTGCAGCAATGATGGTCAAGGCAACTTCACGAATTTGGGTAGGATTTACTTCTTGTTCCATACCTTGGAACAGCATAATTGCGGTGTTGGTTCCGAGAAGTGCGGCCATGATGGTCCAACGCTTGTCTTGTGATGAGGTTCGACTCTCGACATTCACCGAGCCCTCACTCATGCGCAAGACTTGGTCAAATCGGGTTTGAAGATATCGCTTGCGAGCCCATCGGTGAGGGCATTTTCAGAACTCTCAAAGCGATTCGAGCAACTTGATGGCTGCTCCGGTAATCGTTGCAACGATAAAGAGAAGAATCATCATGCCAATCGGTCCATATTGGTTCGCATCGTTGATGGCTGTCCTGAAAAAACCGTCACGAGAAACAGCCTGACCAAAACTGTCGGCTTCTTCATAGGGCGGTGGGTCTCTCCTTGGAATACGCTCACCCTTTCGGACCTCACCGGACATGAACCTACCACCGAGAGGGAGGTCATGAGCATTTTGCATGAACGAA
>DUJC01000051.1 GCA_013330015.1 Candidatus Poseidoniaceae archaeon
TTCGATGTTGCTGGTGAGGACAATGCGGTCGTAGGCGCAGTGTGTGTTTTCTGAGAAGGTCGTATCTGCTGAATCAGGTACAACCCAGAGATAGTCTGGGCTTCGGATGTCAAGCTGATTGAGTTCATACGTTGAAGCATAACTGCAATCTGCATTGAAATCACCAAGAACAATGATATCCGATTCGGTTGAATTTTGTTTGTACGTTTCAACAACATTGTGCAAAGCGGCTGTTTCATTGACGGCATTGGCAGGCTTGGTATGGACGGTAATGAACGTCATATTTTCAAGAACGGTTCCATTTTGTGAGAGCAGATTGAACGAAGAAATGAATGGTTCGCGTTGGAATTCATCCAACTCTGAATCATTGTGCAACCACGCAGAATCAAATTGGAAATGCGATGTTCGGTAGTAAAATGCATACTGCTCCTGTCCTCCTTGATCGTCTTCTTGTTGCCCAGAGCGTTCACTCAGAACCATGGCGTAGGTGTCATTGGATGCTGCATTGATGGCATCTAGGAAGTCGTACGGGACTGTTTGGTCAAGGTCTTTAATCTCTTGAACGACGAGCATATCATAGCGAAGGGTGATGTTGACAAGTTCGGATACGACATCCGCTTTGCCCATTTTTGTTTCACCGAAAATTTTGATGTTGAAGGTTGCAATGCGAGCAACATCTTCTCGACTTCGAGATTCAGAACGCGCTTCTGTATCATCTGCATCCTCTCCTTCAACCTCAACATAGATGGTTCTCCACAAGGGGCTCTCATCTTGATGCACCAACAGTTGGATTGTCATCGGAAAAAGAATCAGCAGGGCCACGAGCATTACACCTTGCAACGCGTTGTCATGCCGTGCCATGAGGTTGCATAGGCTTCCATGTTATCAATCATCAAGGTCCTACTTGAACGAAGCATAGGTTCTTGACGCGTATCTCTTTGGTTGCAACATGGCTGAGGAAGTCTCTCCAGAAAAAGCGAAGGAAATCGTGGAGATGTTGACTGGAGGTGGTTCGATTGAATCCATCAACACTTCATTGGCCTTGGGTATATTGCCATTGGTCGAGTCAATAGGTGACTTAGATCTCCTGCATCGTTTGGTTGAACATGCTCAGCAAGTTGCAGAAGATGACGTTGAGAAGGGCTGGGCACGATTTGAGCATCTGAAGCGATACGCAGGTTCAATCGATGATGTTGCAGAATTGGCATTCCATGCTGAGTCAATGGAAAAAGGAGCTCCACTTGCAGCCGCTGTCCTTCATCATCACGCACTGATGTTGCTCTCCATCGAGGAGATTGAATCGGCACAAACATCCATACGTCGTTCGCTGACATTGCGAGAATCCATCGAAGATCAGGAAGGCATTGTTTACGGCTTGGCCGTACTCTCACGCTGCTCAAGACTCAACCAAGATTGGGATTCTGCCATCATCCATGATACACGCCGACTCGAGTTAGCGATTTCTATGCAGAACGATGTTCTTCGCATGGAGGCACTTGCAGATGTTGCGCATGCTCAAGCCAGTATCGGCGAACTCGCTACTGCGAGTGAAATGTATCAAGAAAGTCTCGACTTTGCCAAGCGCCTTGAAGATCCTGCTGGTCATCTTGTTGCAAGTTGGGGCCTTGCGGATCTTGCAGAAATTGAGACCCGATACGACGATGCTCTTCTGGCTTTATCGGATACGATGCATTTGTTCATGCAACTTGGAATCCCTGCTCCAGACCTACTGAAGAAACGACTCCATGACCTTACAGCACTCGGTGAGGATGTTAACTGATGGTCGAACGGGTTATGTGATTTGACGTGTTGGGAAATATGGGGCGAAGTTGATGCAACACGACATTTTCTTTTCCATCAGCCAAACGCCCGACGCTGATGGCCATATTCCCGATGAACAAACCATGCTTCGAAACTACTTCGAACAACTCGAATGTGCAGATTCCTTGGGCTTTGGCGTTGGATGGATTGCTCAAGCCCACCTTTCAACTGAAACACAGAAATCAAACAGCAAACCAGTGGTTCCACACTGGCAAGGTGAAGTTGGACTTTGCACCGATTTTCCGCAACTCGCCACAGAATCGTTTCGAAGGACAAAGAACATCGAAATCGGTAGTGCCGTTGTCTCTATTCTTGCATCGGGTGGGCCAATTGCACAAGCAGAGAGGATTGCCAACACCTTGCAACTTCTTGCTGTCAACGACGATGCTCGCAAGCTCCACGTCGGCTTCTCAGCAGGAAGATTCGAATTCATGGCTCGCCCGTATGGGATCGTCCCACGAACAGCTGTAGAAGAAGCTGCATGGCCGGCGTTGCGTGCACAAATTTTCCTTGAAGCAAGTGAGATCTTCCTGCGATTGCTGCGAGGGGATGTCGTTTCTTCCGATTCTGTACGCTCGACCACATTGACACGTGAGAATTTCAGAAGCGATGAAGATTGGAAGCGTGTGCAAGAGGCTCACGGTTCCGATGTTGATGCCATCGACTTTGGCCGTCGTTACGTCTTTGAAGACATTCGAATCGTTCCAAATACATTTGACCGAAATCAATTGGTGCTTGTAGCAGGAACACACGATCCAAGGGCTCAAGTGTTCGTCAATTCGTTCCTTCCAGTACGTGTTTTCAACCTCTCGATTACACAACCGGACGTCATTGAAGCGACACATGAGCGTATGCGGTCCTGTTTCCATCCAGATGGTGGGGAATGGAAGCGTTCGGATATGCCACGAACCAGTTTTGTGTTTGTGAACGATGAACCTGATCTGACGCCTGAGGAGCAACGCCAAGCTGCTCATCGTGAAGCGGATGAAGCACTGAGTGCCTACTGGAATGCACTTGAAGGCACCATCGACCCAAACAAAGTTCAGAATGCAGCACAAAACGCATTGATTGGAAACGTTGAGGACGTCTCCCAACAACTGGTTGAACGCTTCCATCCGGAGGACCGTGTTATGGCGTGGTTCGATTTCTTCAATCATGACAGTGCTCGGGTCTGTAGGAACATGCGAGCATACATGGAAAAGGTCGCTCCACGTGTCGAAGAACTTCTCAATGGTGATTGAACATGGACATCAATCATCACGATCATTCCGCTGTCAAACCTGGTCGTCCGGGAAGCGAATTGTTTCCAAATTCGCCACTTGGTGAACAAGTTGAGGGTATTCCTACCGGTCGTGACGTTGCATGGGAGCCATTGGTCGATTACCGAAGGAATGGGGTTTCGGAAACAACCATTCACGGTGCAGTTGCGTGGGCACATGGCGATGAAGTCATCCATTCTTTTGGAGGAAACGTTCTCTGTTACGGTCGTTCGATGATGAAACCCTTCATGCTCAAGGCCTTCGTCAATGAACTTGCAGATCTTTCATGGGAGCAAAAGGCCATTTCGGTGGCCAGCCACAATGGCGATACAGAACATGTTGCTGCGGCACAATCACTGCTTTCCCAATCAGAATGGCCTTTGATGCTGACGCCATTGGATGTACCCCTCATTCAGTTCGGTCGTCAGGTACGTCGTCCACGACGATGGTATCACACATGCTCTGGCGAGCATGCTGCAATTCTACGGGGTTGCAGAGAGAAAGGATGGAATCGGGCGGGGTACACCTTGCCGAGTCACCAAGTGTTCGATGCGTACATGAGCGAAATACGACGCTTCCTTGGCGAGGATTGGACACCTCAACGGATTGCCAAAGACGGATGTGGATTGCCAACCGTCTCGAACACGGTTGCTGAATTGGCTCAAATCTATGCAGGACTTGTTCAAGACAAAGATGAAGATTGGATTTGGGAATCCATGGTCCGTCATCCCGACCTCGTCGGTGGATTCAATCGCCTCGACTCAACCATTCTCAAAGCGGGTGAAGGAACAGTCATTGCAAAAGAAGGGGCTGATGGTCTACTCGGACTTGCTATTGAGCATCCTGACTATCCAAAAGGACTCGGTATCGTCGTGAAAATTGCGCATGGATGGAACGCTCAAGCGACATGGTACGTAGCAAGAGCCATCCTCGGTGTGCTTGGTATTGACCTGAGAAATCCATACCCTCTCCATCGACAAAAGGCATTCATCGTTCCTGGAATCGTTCCTGAACGATACCTTGGCGTCCTTGAGACCATCCCTACTTGGGATGAATGGGATCCCGATCAAGACCGTTGGATGTACGATGCGGAGATGGACGCATGAATGCGTTGAACTTCATCGATGGAGTCTTTGTCGATGCAGTTGATGGAAAGACGCTTGCAAACGTTAACCCAGCAACTGGGCAGGAGATTGGAACGATTGCGCGATCAAAGAAAGCCGATGTCGAAGTGGCTGTACAAGCTGCGATGCGATCACGCAAAGACTGGGCATCACGTTCCATGCTCGAACGCGCAGATTGGCTTGACAGAATAGCCGATGGTCTTGAGCGGCGCAAGGAAGAGATTGCACAGCGAGAGTCAAGAGATACGGGTAAGCCACTTACGCTTGCGCGTCGAGTCGATGCACAACGTTCGATTGACAACTTCCGATTCTTCGCCGATTTCGCCCGACAACAAGAGCCGGAAGTGTTTGAGATGGCAGATGCGACCAACATTGTTCATCGAAATCCAATCGGTGTAGTAGGATTAATCACACCTTGGAATCTGCCACTCTATCTGTTGAGTTGGAAGGTTGCTCCTGCGTTGTTGATGGGGAACACCATTGTAGCGAAACCGAGCGAGATGACACCCCTTACAGCAGCACTGATGTGCGAAGTCGCTTCCGAGATTGGGCTTCCTTCTGGTGTCATCAATGTTGTACACGGCTATGGTCCAGAAGTGGGACAAGCCATTCTCGAGCATCCTTCCATTGGTGCGATTTCGTTCACAGGAGGGACAGCAACAGGCCGACACGTTGCTGCAACGGCAGCCCCTCTGTTCAAGAAACTCTCACTGGAACTGGGTGGGAAAAATGCAACAATTGTTCTCGATGATGCCGATTTGGACGAGGCCGTCAGTGGGGCGGTTCGAGCCGGATTCACAAACGGTGGACAAGTTTGTCTGTGCGGCTCGCGAATTCTTGTTCATCAATCGATTGCGGATGAATTCACTCAACGACTCGTTGTGGCAGTCGATGCAATGGTCTGCGGACCACCAGAAGACGCATCCACACAAATCGGCGCTCTCATCAGTATCGAACATCTCGAAAAGGTCGAATCGTACATCGAACTCGGCGTTGAAGAGGGTGGAACCATCTTGACAGGTGGTACACGAGAAATGACTGGACCGGTCATCGCTACTAACGCTGGGGCCTTCCTGCGACCAACCATCATCGATGGTCTCGATCACACGTCGAGAACGTCAACAGAGGAAATCTTCGGACCAATTGTCACCGTTCACCGTTTTGATTCAGATGAAGAAGCAATCGAAATGGCCAATTCCACAGAATACGGACTCGCTGGTTCGATATGGTCGACGAACATTGACCGTGCACATGCGCTTGCTCAGCAAATCGAAACAGGAATCATCTGGGTCAACACGTGGTTGCATCGTGATTTGAGGACACCGTTTGGTGGTGTCAAGAATTCAGGTGTGGGTCGAGAGGGTGGTAATTGGAGTCTAGGATTTTTCTCAGAACCACTCAATGTTTGCATCAAACACAGCCAAGAATGATGGCGAGCCTTTGAAATGTTGAATTCAATCGGAAGCATGAGGCAGAACGATGTCGGTTCACAGCAAAGCAACGAAAGTCACGACGCATACGCTTCAAGAAATGAAGCGTGCCAACGAACCTATCACCATGTTGACGGCGTACGACTACTCACTTGCTCGCCTTGTTGACGCAGCAGGTGTTGACGTGATACTCGTCGGCGATTCTGCTTCGAACGTTATGGCAGGTCAGGTGACAACTGTTCCCATGACGCTTGACCACATGATCTACCATGCTCAATGTGTACAGCGTGCTGTTGATAGAGCGCTCATTGTCGTCGACATGCCTTTTGGAACCTATCAAGGAAATTCCCGGCAAGCTCTTGAAAGTGCTATCCGCATCATGAAAGAAGCAGAAGGCCATGCTGTCAAACTTGAGGGTGGTTCTGAGATTGTTGAATCGATCGAACGGATTCTGACTGCAGGTATCCCTGTTATGGGTCATCTTGGGCTCACGCCTCAAAGCATCTACAAGTTTGGAACCTACACAGTTCGCGCCAAAGAAGAAGAAGAGGCAGAGAAGTTGATTGAAGATGCAAAACTTCTCGAGGAAGCAGGTTGCTTCGCAATCGTTCTCGAAAAGATTCCAAAGGAACTTGCACAACGCGTTCAAAGTGAGTTGAGCATTCCAGTCATTGGCATTGGAGCTGGTCCTCACTGCGATGGGCAAGTCCTCGTCCTTCACGATCTTCTTGGAATTACAATGGATTTCTCACCACGATTCCTTCGTCGTTATCTCAATCTTGCAGAGGAAATCGATGGTGCCATTCGTTCGTATTGCGAGGATGTCCGTTCAGGCGATTTCCCGAATGAATCCGAATCGTACACGTCTTAGAAGTAGATGAAGGCGAGAACACTGCCGCCAAAGGCACCAACGTTGACTGCCATTCCGTGCCAGAGACCATATCGGAACGGTGGAAACTCAAACTGTAGCCAAAAGGAACTGATGAACAACCAGGCAATGGCTGGAAGGAATCCAGCAAGATAGACCGATGAGGTTCCGAACATCCAAACCATGGATAAGCAACATGCTGTGACTGCAAAACCCATCGCATACTCTCCTGCACGGCTCATATCCAGTCCGATGAGTAGTTTGTAGATTAGTGGCGAAGTCACGAGATAGATTGCAAACGCACCATGGACTGGATTAGGAACAAACGTGTCGATTCGAGGCATCACAGTAAGTTGCCACATTGCACCGAAGACCATTCCAATCAACAACGGAGCCATCATGTGGCGAAGCATATCGGAGAAGATTTCGCTTCCCGTAACGCCTGCATCGTCGGTGTCGAACGTCGGTGATTCTTCTGATGCTAAAGGCGCATCGTCCATCTCCGACATGCCTCGGGCTTGGACCCTTCTCGTTTGAGGTTTAGCCTTCTGTTGCGATGCATCCATATGCGTCCTATGCTTGGTCGAACTATGGCCAAAGGTTCGATTGTCGCAGGCTGTCTTGCACCGCATCCACCTCATCTTGTGTACGCAGAAAATCCTCCACAGAATGAACCAACTTCTGAAGGGGGTTGGGAGCAGCTTCGTTGGGGGTATGAACGGCTACGTGAATCACTTTCAAAAATTGATCATGATGTCTTGGTCATCCTTTCGCCACATTGGCAAACATACGTAGGAACACACTTCCTTGGTTTGCCTCACTTTGAGGGACTCTCGGTCGACCCTATTTTCCCCAATCTGTTTCGATATTCATACAACCTTGACATTGATGTCGAATTGAGCAAAGCCATTCATGACAAAGCAGCGGATGCAGGTCTTGCTGTGAAGATGATGGAGAATCCAGATTTCCGTGTTGATTATGGAACGATTACAACAGGTCACATGGTCAATCCAGCCTTCGACAAACCTCTTGTTGTTATTTCATCGAATCGTTCTCGACATTATTACTCGGTTGAAGTCATGCAAGAGATGATGATGGAACTTGGTAGAGTGACTCGCGATGCTATTCTCGAAAGCGGTAAGAAAGCAGTTGTACTCGCATCAAATTCACTTTCCCATCGCCACTTTACGACAGAATCCGATGTTCCTGAGGACATGAGCAAAGAGCACATCACCAGTCATGCAATGCATCTTTGGGATATGCGAATCATCGATTACATGCGAACCGGTCAAGCCCAGCGAATCATCGACGAGATGCCTGAGTTTACCGAACAAGCCATCGCTGAATCCGATGGCGGGGGTCTGACTTGGCTCCTCAGCACCTTGACCGTACCAACATATCCTGCCATCCTTCATGGATATGGGACCATAATCGGAACTGGAAATGCCATCGTTGAATGGCCCTGTTACGCTCACGAGGAGGTCTGATTTTGACCAACCCTGTTCTTGCTTCGTACGTGGTTCCTGTCCATCCGCATCCTCTCTTGGTTCCTGAACAAAACGAAGGCTGGCAAAGGCTACGAGATGCTTTTGATGAAGCTCGCCAACAGATTTCAGACAGCGGTGCAGATGTGATCATCATCTACTCAACAACCTGGCCGAGCATCATTGGGCATCAGATTCAAGCCGACCCAAATCCAACGTGGACCTTGGTCGATCAGGATTTTCATGACCTCGGATCCATGGACTATTCGTTCCGAATCGATGCTGACTTTGCAGAGGCTTGGAACAAGGCCAACCATTCACGAGGTCTTCAGAGTAGAACCGTTGCCTACAATGGATTCCCAATTGATGTCGGATCGGTTGTCGCCCTGAAACTCCTCAATCCAGACAATGCGATTCCAGCAGTCATTGTTTCATCCAACGTCTATGCCAACCGTGCTGAGACCACAGTTCTTGCAAAATCGTGTCTTGATGTTTTGAAATCAACTGGAAAGAAAGCTGTTGCTGTCACCGCAATGTCAATGTCAAATCGAATGTTCACGGAATTTATTGATGCTGCTGATGATAAGATTCACTCACTCAAGGACGATGAATGGAATCGTAAGGTCCTTGAGTTCCTTGAAGAGGGGCGTCTTGAGGATGTCGCACAACTCTCCCGCACCATTCATCAACAAATTCGCGTGCAAAAGGTCGTTACTTTCAAGCCGATGTGGTGGCTTTCTGCTATGAACGATAATCGAAACGATTTGACCGGTCGCGTCCTTGCCTACGAAGCATTGCATGGAGCCGGAGGTGCTGTTGTCCATCTTGACCCAACATCCAACGGAATGGGGGACAAGGAATACGATGAAGACGATGTTGAAGTCTATCATGGTGAACGCAACGTTCTCGATGCAGAGGCGAATGAAAGTTCTCCTGAATCCAAACACGTTGATGGCAACGGTCCAGCACTATGGGACCCTGCAGAAGGCAAGGATGCGGTGAACACAGATTCTGCGCCAAAACCTGTTGGATTGTATCCTCATGCTCGACGAGTTGGTGATCTTCTGTACCTTTCAGGCGTCGGTCCTCGGCAACCAGGAACAAATGCCATTCCTGGTGGCCCGATTCAGGATGCGAATGGAGAACCACTTGAATACGACATCAAAGCGCAAACGCGAGCGGTCGTCGAAAACATTGCTCGAATCCTTGAGGAGGCTGGATCGTCGATGGAAAAGGTCGTCGATGTAACGTCGTTCCTTGTTGATATGGATCGTGATTTTGCTGGTTACAACGAGGTTTGGGCGGAGACACTTGGCCATTATGGTCCAACGAGAACGACGCTTGCGATTCGTGCTTTACCGACGCCAATCGCAGTTGAAATGAAGGTCATCGCAAAAATCTGAATTCCGGAATTCGGGAATATGTATCCTCAAAAAATGCAAGAGAATATATCCTTTGTTTGCTTCAAGGGACATGTAAGCACTCTTTGTGCACGAATTCGGGGATTTTGCCATGCCAATTTCAAAACTCGATTCTCTTGTTGAACAAGGAACTGAAACCATCAAGAAGACCTTGAAGCGAAGCGTTGGTCTTGCTGGTGTTGTGATTATTTCACTCTCTGCCATGCTTCCTGGTATCTTCGTGACACCAACCTTTGCTGCTGATATCATGGGTGCGGGAATCTGGCTAGCGTTCATCGTCGCAGCCGCAGTGGTCTTGCCTGCTGCTATTTCCAAAGCTGAATTGGCCTCAGGTATGCCATCGAGTGGTGGTTCCTATGTTTACCTCGAACGGACCTATGGGCCGATGATCGGTACCATCAGCGGTCTCGGATTGTGGGCCTCGTTCCTGCTGAAATCCGGTTTCGCTTTGATTGGATTTTCAGCTTACTTCATTGCCGTGACAACGTATTTTGATATCGATATGGAAATGCTCGTACTTTCGATGAGTGCTTTGGTGCTCATTACCATCGTGAACATTCTTGGTGTCAAGAAGGTCAAGGCAATTCAAACACCGGTCTTGATTCTTACGCTTGGTATGCTCCTCCTCACATGTGGTGCAGCCTTCTTTTCGGCGGATTTCGACGGAGCACGTCCGTTCAAGGCAGCCTTTGACACCGATCTTTGGACGCTTGCTGAGACATCAGCTTTCGTGTTTGTTGCCTATGCAGGTGTTACGAAGGTAGCCGCAATCGGTGGCGAAGTCAAAGATCCAGAAAAGAACCTGCCAGCAGGCATGCTGCTCTCATTGCTCATTGCGACTGTTCTCTATGCATTGATTGCGTACCTGATGATGGCTGCTATTCCAGGAACGTGGTGGGAGGCCGATGGCAAAGTTGTCGAAAATCCAATCTTTGTGTTTGCAGAACATGTTGCAGGCACTGAGTTTGGTATCTTCGCAGCAATTATTTCCGTGCTTGCCATGATTTCAATGGCGCTTGCAGGTATTCTCGCATCGTCCCGATTCTTGTTTGCTATGGGACAAGACAAATTGCTTCCTCCTGCTCTCGAACGTGTTCACGAGAAGTACGAAACGCCTCACTGGCCCATCATCGTCACGGGTGTGGCAATGGGACTTGCGATCTTCTTCGTACCTCTCAAAGATGTCGTAAAGTTAGCATCTGGGTTCAAAATCATGATTTTCATCATGATCAACACCTGTGTCATCATTCTTCGACAAACAAGCGATCGTCACGAATGGAATCCTTCCTACAAGGGCGCTTTGTATCCCTTCATGCAATTGTGGGGCATTCTTGCAGGTCTATTCCTGATCTACTTCATTGGAGATAAGGCATTTATTGGTGCGTCAGCAGCCATTGTTGCTGGCTTGCTGACCTATTATCTGTACGGATGGAAGCATGCGAAGATCAAGAAGACGCCTTTCCATTCATTCATTGGCCGTGACTTCAAGGGCCGTGATGACTAGAGATGTCTATCTCTTGTAAGCGTCAGATGTCTTCTTTCCTGCATCAATGAAAACACCTGGAATTAATCCGTGGATGAGAAGTTGGATAGCACCAAGTCCATACCGGAAAGCGAGCTTGTACGCTCCAAGCATGTGTTCAAAATATCCCATTCCAACGTCTTTAAGATGACCCATGGAGGACAACCAGCAAGGCTCCTTCTTGAGGTTATGTCAAACCGAGTACGTTGAGGATTGATTTTCCTTATCTCAGATGCTTCGCAGACGACCACCGTCAACAGGCAATGAAACGCCGCGTATTGCTCCAGCAGCAGGTGAGGCGAGGAAGGCGATGACTGAAGCAGTCTCCAACGGATCAATCAATCGCTCGATAGGGACTTGACTCATCCAACCATCATGAATGGCTTCAATCGATTGACCTGTTCGCTCATGGATGGATTGGGCCAAACTTCCCAATCGCTCCGTATCGGTGAACCCTGGTAGAACGTTGTTGATGGTTATCGAAGGATGAAGTTCGCGTGACAAGGATTTGGCCCATGATGCCATAGCTCCACGAAGCGTATTCGATACGCCAAGGTTTGGAATTGGTTCGCGAACACTTGTCGAGATGATCTGAATGATTCGACCATAATTCGCCATAATCATACCCGGTGTAAGCAATTTCACCAAGGAATGTGCAGCGTGAAGATGTCGAGTGAACGGTTGAGCCAATTCCTCAACATTTGCGTTCAGCAATGGACCGCCTGGAGGACCTCCTGCATTGTTGACGAGAATATGAATCGGGCCAATATCGAGAACCGGTTGCACACATCCTGCGATACCTTCCGTATCCTCCAAATCCATAACCAGTGTTTGATGTTGACCGCTCCCGAGTTCTGTAAGTTCATTGAGCAGGGAATTGAGTTGTTCTTCATTCCGTGATGCGAGAATGACGTTCGCTCCTGCTTTAGCCATGATTCGAGCGGTTGCTGCTCCAATTCCACGACTTGCACCACAAATGAGGGCAGTTTTTCCTTCGAGAGCGTTGTTTTGCAAAACGGCTTGGTCTCCTAAGAGGTCCATGATTGGCCCTATGGGTGCCCTAACTTAGTGGTTCGCTCTCAAAGCCAATCCAAAATTGCATCTTGCTGAACAAGCCAATCGTCGCTCGCAGCGTCGATGATGCTGTAATGGTCGCCAGGTAGCCAAACTTTCTGCACATCGCATCCTTTGGCTTTCATAGCACGTGCGTAGGTCTCGCTTTGTTCAATGGGCACATCGACATCTCGTTCTCCGTGAATCAGCAGTACTGGTGACTTTGGAGGCAGATCGATTGGATTGAGATTCTTCCACAAGGATTCGTTTTCATAGGGTGGGCAACCCATCCATTTGCGAATTGCATCTCCCTCATCACTGAGTTGTGCATCATCCGCTCCGAACAGATCTGTAATCGGTGATTGAGCGATGGCGAGCCACGGTTTTCTTTCTGCTTTGCTTGCCATCAAAAGAGCGAGATGGCCGCCTGCGGAGTGCCCCATGACCATGCTTCGCGTGATATCAATGCCTGGAAGGAGTGCAAGTTGCCCCCATGCTCGAAGAACATCTGAAAGTGTGTCCATCCACACACCCTCATCACCGTCTTCCCATCGTCGAAATTCGATGTTCCAACTGGCCACGCCTGCATCGCTCAATGCATTCGCAATCGGTTGCATCAATTCGTAGGTGTACTGTTTCTTCCAAAATCCACCGTGAATCAACATGATGCACGGAACACCGTGGTCGTTCTGGAACGGTGAGGGTTCATCTGGCATGTGCAAGTCTGCAAACTGCCACGCTTCGGCGCCCCACTGCATTCGATCGACAGGCATGATGGCCAACTCATGGCGTAACGCGATGTCGGTCTCGAGGGAACAAGACGGTTTCTCGTACGTTTCGAGATCCGGTCAGGACCATCAAGAGTCGAGCAACACCAAGGCCCCATCCAGCGTGAGGTGGTGCTCCGAATCGGAATCCATCGGTGTAGAAAGCGAAGTCTTCTGGATTGAGTCCCTTGCTGCGGAGATTTTCTTCAAGTACATCGACGTTGTGTTCTCGCTGTCCACCACTGGTCATTTCGTCACGACCGTAATTGAGGTCAAATCCGCGACTGAGTTGCTCTCCTGTGACACCGTTTTCCCCCTTGACATGGTGAATGTAGAACGGTTTCATGTCCATCGGCCATCGAGGTAGGAAGTGGAAGCCAGGATACTTGGCAGCAATGATGTCACAGTGAGATGAATCGATGTCATCTCCCCATTGAATCTCTTCTCCTGCATCCTGAATCATTTGAATCGCTTCACAGTAATCGATACGTGGGAAAGGCAGGCTTGGGACCTCGACTGCGATGGGTTCCAATTCCTGAGATTCACGGTATGCATTAATGGTATCAATCTGCTCTTGATCGTTTTCTGCAACACACTTCCAGATGTGATGTATCATACGTTCCTGAACACCCATGACATCCTCATCGGTCATCCAAGCTGCTTCGATATCGAATGAAATGAATTCGTTCAAGTGGCGATATGTGTCGTGATTTTCTGCTCGGAAAGCAGGGCCGATCTCAAACACGCGCTCCATGCCCCCAAGAATGGCGAGTTGCTTGTACAATTGCGGACTTTGAGAGAGGAAAGCAGGTGTATCAAAGTACATCATTGGGAACAGGTTTGTCCCTCCTTCTGAAGCAGAAGCAATGATTTTCGGCGTGTTGATTTCTTTGAAACCTTCCTTGATTAAATGCTCACGTCCGTATTGTAGAACGCGTGCTCGAAGTGTGAACATAGCGTTGACGTGTGAACGACGAAGGTCAAGGAATCGATTGTCCAATCGTGTGTCTAGCCCAATGGAGACCATATCGGTAATGCCCAACGGAAGTGGAACATTGGCACGTGTGAGAACATTGACATCGGTAGCAACGACCTCATACGCAGGTGGAGGCGGTGTCTCGCCTTCCTTGACCTTCGGAGGTCGCTTCTGAGCAACGGTGCCTGTGAATTGCAATGTTGATTCTCGTGTCATTCTTTGAACAAGGTCGAGGTGTTCCTCTCCGATTGTATCGCCTTTGAGGAAGACTTGGATCTTTCCAGTACCGTCGCGTAGATCGACAAAGCAAATTGCACCTTTGCCACGATTGGCTTCCATGAATCCACAAACAGTGACCTCTGTTCCGACAAGGTCTGCACCCTTGTGCTGAATTTCGCCTAGTGTGTGTGTACGGTATGCCGTTGGATGCCAGTCAGCCATGTCAATTCCTGCGCGATGTTCCTAAAATAGCAATCGCCAAAACATATACGTCACAAAAACCAAACCCCCGATTGTGTGGGCACCCGAACCGGATAGTACAATCGTGAACTTTTCAACCAAGTAGCCGATTCGCTCAAGTGCTGAGAACGCCTCGCTAGCATTGGTCCCATGTCGCAACTCTCCATTCGTACGTTCGTTTTGGTTGGAATGATGCTGCTCGCAAGTGCAACGCCACTTGCGCAGTTAAGCAAAGCGGATTCAGAAATTGAGTTGGATGTTGACATGCCTCACATGATTCTAACGCCCGGTGAATCGATGAATTTGACCCTAACAATCCATAACAATGGTTCATCAATTGAAACGTATGATGTTGAAATTGATTCAGTGGTCTCACCACCGCCTGCCGCTTGGACAGTGACACCAACTTCCAACACCGTATCGAACGTCCTTCCAACATACAATTCCACATTGACCATTGTTGTTCAACTTGGAGAAACAGCAACTCCAAGCGACAATGGCATGTTCACAGTCATCGTTTCTGAGAGCGACGGAACCGCATCTTCAACCATCGACGTGTACGTCAGTGTCGCCATTGTCTACAATCCTCATTTGGACGCAACAGGTGTCGGCGACCAAGGGTTGTTGGCGATTGATCCGGGACAATCGGTTGATCTATCGATTCCAGTGAGCAACTTTGGTAGCGTAACAGATTCCTATCTTCTAAGCGTTGGCCAAGAGCCTGACCTAACTGGATGGTGGGCGAACTATTCCTCTGGAGGCTCCTCCAATACAACAACGACGCCGCCAGCATGGTCGGCTTCTGTCAGCGACGTCCTCACCTTTGGAAACTCTTACACGTCTGCAAATGGTCTTTCATCCATGCTTGAGGAACTTTTGCGGAGTGCGGACAGTCCGAGCAATACCTCTGATTTCACGAACGGTGGTTGGACCATTGCCGACCACTGGGATGACGTGAATACTTCGGGTAGTGCCCAGAATCTGTCGCTCGCATCCGGTGTATGGGACACTGTCATTGTTCAGGATCAGTCACAAATCCCTGGATTCTTGCGGACCGATCCAGATTGGCTAGCAAGCAAAAACGGCAGCGTCCACCTCGCTGATCGCATCGATTCAGAAGGTGCTGCAATGATGCTCATGATGACGTGGGGGCGTCGAAATGGGGATGCTCAAAACCCGATCCTTTACTCCAACTTCACAGTGATGCAGGACCGACTCGAACAAGGCTACATCGATTATCGAGACAACATTTCTCAGGAAACTTCAGCTGAGATTTACATCGCTCCAGTTGGCCTTGCATTCAAGCACATCCATGATTCCATCGCTGCTTCGGGTGGCAATCCATTGTCCCCAACATCGACCTTCTATGGTCTCTATTCCGCCGATGGAAGTCACCCTTCGACATCTGGCTCATATCTGGCAGCATGTGTTTTGTTTGCAGCACTCACTGGCGACTCTCCCGTCGGTCTGACAGACAATACAACGATGGATGCAACCTTGCGTCTCACCCTTCAACAAGCGGCTGCAGAAGTTGTCTTGAACGGGTCTTCTGAGTACACCTATCCTTGGGAGTCCTCAGGTACCATTCAACCCATGAGTCAGCATTCTTCCTTCCCTGCTGGTTGGGAGGTCCGTTGGCTCGACGACCAGATTGAGAACCTCTCTGCAAACGGCCAAGAGACTGCCACACTCAGAATTACCATTCCTTCGGATGCCAGCCCTGGTGCAACCGGTATCCGATTGTATGCAGGTTCATTATTCGGAAACGTGACCACATCGACCCTCATGATCGTCGATGTCCAACCTGATTATGATTTGCAAGTCGATTTCTTGAATGCAGGTGATGCGTTCTTGCCTGGTGAGCAGACCAATTCCTCGGTTCGCTTGACGAACACGGGCACAACCGACGCATCCTACGAGTACACCTTGACGGTGCTTTCTGGTCCATGTACTGCAGCTCTTCTCACCTATGCTTCTTCGCTCGTTGTTGATGCAAGCGACGATCTTGCCTTCAGCGCCGATATCGGAAGCGCTGCCAACGTAGGCGATGTATGTTCACTTCGACTAACTTCAACACTTGCTTCAGATGTTTCTGTATCGTTTGTTCGTGATTTCTCGTTTGAAGTCGATCGTGACATCAATTTCACGCTTCAGGGTCCCAACGGAGCCGTTGTGATGGACCC
>DUJC01000049.1:0-1479 GCA_013330015.1 Candidatus Poseidoniaceae archaeon
TACCTACCTCGCTCAGGGACAGTTCCTCGAGTTCATTGCGTTCGCAACACTCGGTCGAGGGCGTGACCACGCCAAGTGGTCTGCTGCATCTGCAGTCACCTTCCAACCACGCTACGTAGCAGAACTCAAGAAGCCAAAGAAGGCCTCCGTTCTCTTCGATCTTGATCTCAAGACAAGCGATGGTCGAGCCATTGATGCGAAACTCTTCAGCAACAAGAAGTGCGACGATATTTCAACCGTTCTCGATCTCGAGAAGGCTCTTCACCAAGTCGGTCACGGTACTGGCCGAGATGCAGACTTCGATGAGGCGATTGTTCTCAACAAGGTTGACGGCAGTTTCGTCTTCTCTTTCGAGACCGATGGTTCATTGGCTCCTGAAGCTGTCTTCAACGGCGCCATTGAGGAATTGAAGTCTCGCTTCACCGACCTCGGTGACGATCTCGGACGAGCCTTTGCTTGATTCGGATATCGGACCTTCCGCCATCTTGATGATTCACTGTGAGATGGCTTGACCATGGCAACAGTTCAGGTTGGTGGACACATCACCTTACTGTTCTCAATCCATGATGATGCTCTTCTTCCTCGAAACCAAGGAAGTCGAGGAGCGGGAATTTGTCTTGAGCATGGTGTTTCCGTATCGATTCAAGAATCGGGGCGAAGCGAGGTCATCGAGGCAGGTCAAGAGATGGCTGGTTGGGATCAAGACATTCCTGAAATCAAATCGAAAGGAACGACTGAGGTTACGATTAATGCGCAGATATCGAATGAATCGCTCAGTGAGCAAATGTACGACGATCTCATCGACGAACTACGTCAAGCACGTCTTCTTCCAAAGGATGCCAATTATGCCATTCACGTTGACCTTGAATTACCACTCAGCCAAGGGTTCGGTATGTCTGCTGCAGGACTTTCAGCACTGGCTTTGGCTTGTTTTCAGATGACTGGAAAAGGATCTGCTCCACAGTACTTCCGAGCTGCACATCACATCGAGAGACGGTACTCTGGAGGCCTTGGCGATGTTCTTGGACTCTATGCCGGAGGTGTTGAACTACGAACGCATCCTGGTTCACCACCGTCACCAGGCGTTGCCCGAAGCTTTTCTCTTGATTCACATATCCTCTTGGTTTGGCAGTCCAGTGAATCCAAGCATACGTCAGAATACATCGACCATCCGGACTGGAAGTCAAGCATTACGCGTGCAGGTGATGCTGCAGTAGACCGTCTTGCAATGAAGCAATGGGATGCATCCATTTGGAATGAACTGTTGAAGGAAGCACAAACGTTTGGTCGAATGTCCAAGATGTTGGAAGAACCTTCCAGACAATCGATGCTTGCTTCGGTCCAATCTGTGATCAATGAATTGAATCTTCAAGCAAAGATAAGGGCACGATTGTGCATGCTTGGAACGTCATGTGCCCTCCTTCCTGCAAAAGCCAATCAACCGCTTGATGAGCGTGATTTGCGACAACTTTCCGAACG
>DUJC01000049.1:1871-7406 GCA_013330015.1 Candidatus Poseidoniaceae archaeon
CGTCTAAGGACGATCTTGCAATTCTGTGAGGTCCAACGGGCTGGCATCCAACATGGTCACACCAGCCATGTACAGATTTTCTGAGAAACCGTGTCTGAACACGATGGCTCCACTTCCCCATTCGTTGATGTACCGCATCATTTGCTTGGACATCTTCTTGCGCTGGAATCCTACGTCGGCACCGTAGAAGTGCTTCGCATCAATCCAAGCAACTGGCTGGCCATTGATTTCAACATGGTCGAGGAACAGAATATCTGGCGTCAATTTTGGACCACCGATTTCAATCGATTGCTCTTTGACAAGTTCAGGCTGACGGCGGAGTCGGACGCCTTGTTCCTCAAACCAATCGGCGAGGATGGTTTCGAACACATCAGCACGAAGATGTGTCTCGCTTTGATCCACGTTTGAAACTCGATCGGCTTCCTCTGCAGCTTCGAATTCTTTGCGTTCACGAGTCGAAAAGCGAGAAGGTGCGCGGACGGCTTCTTTGATCTTCGTCTTCGACCATCCTTTCTCAGCGAGAATTTGCCGGAAGATGTTCATGGGAGGGAAGTCGTATTTTTTCGACAATTCGACCACGGACATCCCCTGCTTGTAATCGCGATGGATTTGACGGCCACGGTTGCGCATGGTTGAGTGGCCGTAGACGGTCTTCTGCTGGAGAAGTGCTGATCGAAGTGACAATGCTTGATCCGCGGAAATCGAAAGCGATTCGGCAAACTCTGCGATTTCATCGACACGATCGTCATCAAGCCACCCGAACTCGCCTCTACGAACAACAAAACCGGCCATTTTCTCCTCATCTGAGAGCCGAACAGGATTGCATTTCCACGTGAACGAGAACGATTTTGCATCGGATGGATTATCTGGCAAGCCAACGGGCTGGAGGCCGGTCTTCTTGTAATCAAACCGGTCTTTAGCTCGTCGATTGTATTCGAGAAGTTCCTTCTTTGATTGTTCAATCAGATTGTCCTTGCGCGGTCCGCCGTAACGACGACGGTTTCGCTGACGCCCCTGGCCGCTACGTTTTGGCTTACGGCCTTGGGACATGATTGGGCCTCGACATCGACCGTCTTTGAACCAATCGTCACAATGGACTGTATGCACTGCAACGCAACACCTTCATGAAGTGGCAGTACATCATCAAACTATGATTCGGGTGGTTGGCATTGTTTTGCTTCTCCTCCTTTCAACAATTTCACATATTCAATCCGAATCTCATCTCACTGAACAATCACCTGTCTCAACCTCTTCAGAAGTCGAAGCACTTGGATGGGTTGTACCAATAGGAGGATTCCGTGACGATGTTATCACCTCTCACGTACCATTAAGCAACAATTCTACCGTTGTTGGTGGAACCTTCACTTCAGGAATTCTGATTGGCGACGAAGGCCATGACTCAACTCAACCAACATTCGATGATATGGATGGATTTATTGCCATACTCAATGAAACAAATGAATGGAATTTTAGTTTATCATTTGGAAGTATTGGTGTCGATTCTGTCACAAATCTCGCTCTGTTGAGCGATGGAGACCTCATCGTTTCGGGAAATTATTGTCTCGGAAGCCTCGAGAATGAATGCAGCATGCAACTTGGCTCTCTTCCTGCCTTGGAAAAGGACGATGATTCCGATGAAGGAAATGCTTTCATCGCCCGGTACGATTTTGTGACGGGATGGCAATGGGCAGAAAGCATCAGTAATCGCGACCTTGTTCGGATTTTCGATATCCATATTGATGAAAATGATCAAATCCATACAGCGATTTTGTTTCAAGAGCAAGTCGATAAGGGTCAACAAGGATTATCAGGCGGAAGTGAACCGAGTTTAGGGATTCTGATCTTCAATGAAAGCGGTTATCCTAAACTAAATTATTCGACAGAATCCTCCACGGGTACTGAACATTTTGGAGGTTTTTGCCAGAACTCAGTCGGTGAGACGTTCATCACATTCACTTTTTTTGGTAGTTTGATTATTGAGGATTTGACCTTTGAATCCAACGGTGGAACGGATATTGTTGTAGCCAAATACAACGAAAGTGGATGGGTTTGGATGCAACAAGGTGGAGGAATTGGAAACGATATGACAACTGGTTGCGTTGCTGGCCATGAAAACGACATTGTGATTTTTGGTGGTTTTGAAGGCAATGCCACTTTTGGTCAATACTATACCGAAACATCCCAATGGCTGGATGGTGTTCAAGCGACCATTACAACCGATGGCGTTTGGAAGGCAGTGAATACGGAAGGAGGAATTGGGTATGAAATGTTTAGTGGTGCCTATCGAACACCGTCAGGGTCTACAATCTACGCTGGCATCACCACGAAAGGGTTCACACTTGGAAGCGAGACTCTTGACGAGTATGATGATGACGACACATATTTTGGAACGGATATTTTCCTCGCTGAGCAAAATCAAACCGGGAATTGGGATTGGGCTATCGTGGCAGGAAGTTCGGGCCGAGACCTCTTGTCTGAAATCACGCCATCCAACACTGGTGGGACCTTGACGACCTTCACCTATGTAGGTTCAGGACTTTTTGGTAATCACTCCATCCAAGAGATTGGCCGCCAAGATGGAGGCATCTGGCACTATGAGACCGATCTTGACGGGGATGGCCTGTTGGATGGGATTGACAATTGCCCCCGAGTACCCAACGTAGAACAAGAAAACTTTGATTCGGACGTTTTTGGTGATGCTTGTGATGATGATGATGACAACGATGGAATTATCGATATTGCAGACGCTTGCGAAAAAGGTGTACTAGGCTGGACTAGTACCACATCAACGGATTACGATCAGGATGGATGCAGAGATTACGATGAAGACTTTGATGATGATAACGACACAATTCTCGACCACCTTGACGCATGTGTCAAAGGTCCACTCGGCTGGGTTTCAACCGAAGAAAATGATGTAGAAAGAGATGGTTGCTCGGATTACGATGTTGATGAGGATGGACTCGTTGATCAGTTGGACAATTGCCCGAATATTCCCAATAGTGGACAAGAAGATTTGGATGGGGATTTATTCGGCGACGTTTGTGATTCTGACCAGGATGGCGATGGTATTCTCGATGCTGAAGATGATTGTCCACGAGATTTAGGGCTCTGGGAATCGAGCGAAAGCAATGATTGGGACAGGGATGGCTGTCATGATAGTGTCAATGATGTTGACGATGACAATGATGGAATGCTCGATATGATAGGTTCAAACCAACTCGACATGTGTCCGAAGGGCTATTGGAATTGGAATTCTTCGAATACATCACTCGATCTCGACCAAGACGGCTGCCATGATGAATTTGAAGATGAAGATGATGATGGAGATGGCTTTGAGGATATATCCGATCTATGCCCAAGTGGTCTCGTTGGCCCGGTGTTGCCCTCACAAGATTTCGATACGGACGGGTGTGTCGATGACGCTGAAGACATCGACAATGATGCAGATGGCGTACTGAATGAGGAGGATCTGTGCCCTCGGACGCCACTCGATACGACCATCGTCGATGGTTCGGGTTGTTCGCCCCAGCAAGCTGATACAGACTCAGATGGAATCTTGAACACGAATGATTTGTGTCCGTCCACTACGTTAGGGGAGGTTGTAGATGAACAAGGATGTACTGTCATTGTGGCAGAACCTAAGGCAGAACAACCTGAACCCTCCTTTGGATTCAATCAAATATTGATGATTCTCGCATTCATTCTCATAGGGGTCGCTGCGTACATGGGGTCTCGATCAGTTAAGCCGCCAACGCAGATCTCCCACGAGAAGCCAGTTCCAACACCTGATGCGGAACCTAAAGCACTTCAGGAAGAAGGTTCACAAGGAACCGAAGCTAGTGAAGAAGATAATCAAGCATAGATGAATGCGGGTGAAAGCGGCATTGCTACGCCAGCCTTTCCTGTTTCATCCTCTTGACTTTCTCCACGAACAACCTGTACAGATTCAAGACCAAGCTCTTCTGAAATAAAGGAAGATGCATCTGCATAGACACCTTTCTCACTCAGTGATGAACGAAGAATCCGTTTCTTTTCATCATCCCATTTGAACACCTGAGGAAGCATTCGCTTGTTCCAGAACCCGAGTCTTTCACCACGTGTTTCCCCTTGTGCAAGATCGGATTGAGTCAATATGCCCATGAACGATTTGATGTTGTTCCCTTCGCCAAGGTGAGTCAATGCCATCTCGGCCATTTCGTTTCGCCAAGATGCAGAGGTGACGATGGTGAGCGATGTTGCTTCTCCATCGATGTGTCGCTCAGCAACACTGCGAACCTTTCGTGCTTGCTCGAGCAGATCTCGAATCAATGCCTCTCCATCTAGAAGCGCTTGGTCATCCTCGCTGACGGCTTGAATGTCATCCATCACATGCGCAGCGAGGAGTCCTTCTCCACCAAGTCGCGCCCACCAGTCCTCTGCAAGATGCGGTGTGGCGATACCGATCATATGGGTCCAAGAATGAAGCAATGTTCGGCCAACTTCAGCGTTACCTCCTCCTCGACGCACGTACCAGTTGATGTCCTTGACCATGTCATAGTGAGAGCATTCGACAGCTCGACGCAAGTCGTATCGGTCCATTGCATCGGACCATTGTTGGAGACGTTGTCGAAGTCGAGCCAGCATCCATGTATCGATTGAATGGGCAGGCTTGTTCCATCCGAGGAGTTGGTCGGGCATGGTTTGCAGTTGTTGCATCACCCGATGATTGGCTTCAACAGCTGAGTCGGACCAATCCATTCCTGCGGTCGGATTCGCAGCAAAGAGAATGAACAATCGAACGGTATCGGCACCAAATTGCTCAATCATTTGTTCAGGAGAAACGGTGTTTCCAAGCGACTTACTCATCTTGGCCGAGCGCTCACCGAGTGGAGAGTCACAGTGTGGACATGGCGATCCAGCATGGATGACAGGGAGCGTTACAGAACATGTTTCACAGAATGGAGCGCCCTTGTTGACCATGCCTTGACAGAGCAATTCGTTGAATGGCTCATCGATGCTGTGGAAGCCAAGATCACGAAGTGCCTTGGTATAGAATCGAGCGTAAATCAAGTGCATTTGTGCGTGTTCGATTCCACCACAATAGAAGTCGACGTTCATCCAATAATCTGCGATATCTGAATCGTACCATTGTTCGAGGTTGTTGGCATCGGTGTAACGCAAGAAGTACCACGAGGAGTCAACGAAGGTATCCATCGTATCGGTTTCTCTTCGTGCAGGCTTACCACACTTGGGGCAATCTACGTTAAGGAACGATTCTGAAGTTTCCAATGGATTCCCTTTCCCATCAAAGACAACGTCGCGTGGAAGTTCAACTGGAAGTTGATCTTCAGGAACAGGTACGGCTCCACAGTCTTCACAGTGAATGATTGGAATCGGTGTGCCCCAGTAGCGTTGGCGGCTGATGAGCCAAGGGCGAATCTTCCAATTGACCCGACGATCACCCTTGCCAGTGGCTTCGAGGGCATCGATGACAGCCGCACGCGCAGCATCTCCGAACTGTCCATCGAATCCATCCATGCCAGAATGAATCAT
>DUJC01000108.1:0-8199 GCA_013330015.1 Candidatus Poseidoniaceae archaeon
TCCCGGAGGTTTCTCAGAATCGCATGTGCTTCGGCTGTCGTCGTTGGGTGATGGGAACCTTCACCGTCCGAAGACTCGGGTCCCAACGCCGTTCCCACCGACGCAAGCAACTCACCCACTCACCCCCCCTATATCAAGATACCCGACCGTAATTGGGCCGAAAGTCGCTCACTGCGAGCCAATCAAGAAGTTTAGTTGCCCTCGGAATCACCAGACGTCCAAAACGCATCCAATTGTACAGAATCAGGCGACTCATCGAGAGATTCTTCTTCGTTCGTGGACGATTGATACTCAACGATTCGAGTTTGATGTACAAGAAATTCAGGAGCTCCGAATCCAGGGTCTAATAATTCAATAACATGGTTGAGTAATTTTTGGGCATCAACGGGGTCAGAGAGTGACGTAATTCGAGCACCTTCATACAGTTCATCAAGCGTTTTTGCATGATCTGTTGAACCCAACTCTTCGATGTAAAATTCGTAAATATGTTTTGCGTCTTCATCGCTATCCCAGTTTGAAACATCAAACATATCCAATGATGGTAAGTTTTCATACGTCCCCGCTTGCCTCACACGCGTGTCCGGAATATTGAGTAGTTTCTTCAGTGGTTCAACGTAGTGACTCGCCTGCTTGCCATTAAAATCAGCAATGAGATGTTTCTTGCCATTTATTTTCATCATTAGACGAACTGAGCTTTGATGTTTTTCCAATTCCGCAGAGGAATAATTCACATTAGTCCAGCTCCAACCACCCCATCGAGTAGACGTCATTGAACGGCGCAGGGACATACGCCTACCTTCGACATCAAACTTCAAAACAAACCGACGTTGATCGATTTTGAGCATGATGAGGAATGAAACAAAGAGCATAATCATGCCAATTATGATTTCTTCTTCTATAACGTATTCAACAACCTCAAACGCCATGTAACTACCATATTCAACAGATGTATTTGTTGTAACTTCGAACAATAGTTCATCATTGTATCCTACATACATTGGGTTATACATCTTCACTCCTAAGAATGGATGTGGACCATCTGAACTGTAGGAAACTTCCTCTGAACCCATTGAATCATTGTTGCACCATGATGGTTCCAAATTGTATGAATATTCACCAAGAAGGAGGTCATTTGTACCGAAATTATCTGGAAGTTCACTTTCTGCAAAGTAAAATCGACAACTCACATATCCATCATCGAGAGGTTCGCCAATAACAACAAGACCAGGTTTGTGGTCCAGAAGCTCCCAACGATACTCTGAGGTCCTATCTTTGTACGTTATCTTGAAACGGTTCTCGGCTGTTTCAATCTCCTTAATTGTCTCACCTTCATAATAATTCCAATTTTCTGCCGTGCAATACATCGCTCCATCGCCAAGTTCTACAATATCTCCCCAGTCTCCAGGACAAGGATCCTCGGACATCTGTAGTCGTTTGTTAATGACTATTGTACTAATCGAAAATGAAAGAATCGATAGAGCGATAATGCCAACGATTGAACCAGTGAGAAGGGCTGGGATGTAAACGCCTTCAGATTTTATTGCACGTACAGAACCGTCATTTACGGCAAGGTACTTACTCGAATCTCCAGCCGTGATGTATGGAGTTCCGGGTTCGGAAATGCGCATATGCTAGGCAAAGATGTTGCCTATTTCAAATGGAAGCCTACTCAGCACCGAAGAACTGTCGGAGCATTGGATGCATTTCCATGGCTTGTTCCTTCTGAATTTGCTCATAGGTACGCAGAATAATACCAACAGCCAGTAACAGACCTGTACCGGTCGCATTACCAACCGTACCCAGCAGATCAGCACCTGCTGCAAGTAAACCTACGAAAGCACCAGAGAAGTAGGTCACCGGTGGAATGTAGTTCTCGAGAATCTTCTCCAAAACCTTAGGATTCTTACGGAAACCAGGAATCTGCATACCTGTTCGCTCGATTTGCTTTGCAACGTCCTTGGTACCCATGTTGGTGGTATCAATCCAGAACTTTGCGAAGACCATCGAACCAACCGTCATCAATACAACATAGAACACGACGTGAAGCATAATCTGCCCAAGACTGTGCCCGAACATGTCAGATTGCTGATTCAGTAACGGAATCAGCCAATCATTGACACCCGCTGGCATCGATGCATACCAGGCAAAACCACCCGAAGCGGTCGTTTGACCAGGTTCATAGGTTCCGATATAATCCGACATCGAGAACCATCCCTGCCGTCCTAATATCGGCGTTTGTGACATCGTTGGATGGCTCCAGAACAAGAGCGAGAACATGTTGACGTTGGCAAGCAGTGCAGCCATCAAAATGACCGGAATGTTCGAAGCGTAGACCAATCGAATTGGATACTTACCACGGTGACCACGGACCTTTCCGTGTGTCAAAGGCAATTCGAGTTTACTCGATTCAGCATACGCAACCACGAGGAAAACAATGATACTGGACACGAGAGCAATCACGGCGTTTGGATGCGTCGCATCACCCAACAGAATCATTTCGAATCCATTGAGCGATATCATTTCTCCATTCGTCGCTGTCCTGAACATGTAGAAAATCATTGGAAGTGTACCTGCTGGCGGGTTCTGCACAGAGTACGCCAAACCGGCAGTTGTTGGGAGTGGTGAGAGCGTACCGACAAAGGTCGATTGAGCAACACCGGCAGCAATGAAGAGCGACATACCGGATCCGATACCCCACTTGCTGACCAATTCATCGAGCAAGAAGACAAGATAGGATCCTGCGAACAATTGAGCAACGATGACAAAGTTGGCCCAGCCAAGTCCATACTCATCGATGAGGAATTCCGATGGGTCGAGGAAACCATAAGTTTGCGGAATCGACTCAATTGGAATCATGATTAAGACGAGGAGTTTCTGTACTCCTTGGTACATAGCCTTGTCTTCGCTGTTGGTCAAATCCAAACGGATGATCTTCGCTCCTGCGAACAGTTGCATGATAATTGAACCCGTAACGATTGGACCGATACCCAAGTGCATGATGGTACCCGATGCACCAGCCATGATGGAACGGAAGCCGCTGAACAAGTCCATGGCTTGACCGCTCAATCCATAGAGCATGACGTTGGTCATAGCGAAGTAAATGATGAGAACGAAGGTTGTCGTCCACATCTTCTCTCCGAATCGAACGTGCCGGTCAGGCTTGGTGATGGCTGGATAGACATCGACGAAGCGGCTGAGAGCGTACAAACGGCTGCTTTGGTCACCGCTCCACATGAAACATGTGAGGATGGCTGCTGCACCGAAACCAAGCAGTAAGACACCCACAAGGAGGAATCCGACTGCTTCATCGTAGCCACCCCATTTCTCTGGGCGGCAGTACCATACAGCGATGAAGACGAAAATCAACCAACCGTAGAGTTTCGCATAGCGACCAATGATTGGCAGTTGCTTCATCGAGGCAGGAAGATCACGCTGGAAACATGCCATGACGTATGCAACGTATGCAACTGCGAGAACGATGCCGAAGATGGCTGCATCGCGTGCTGCACCTTCGCCTGAAAGTTCATCCCATTGCCAATAGAAGAGGAGACCAAAGTAAATGACACCCGTAAGAACAACACCGATTGGTACTGGCTTGTGTTTCATTCAAAGACCTCCTTGTTCACTCTTCTTCCCATTCGTCCCAGTCATCACCGTCATCAAGGTTGACGGAACCACCTGCAGCTTCGACCTTTTCGATGGCTGAAGCGCTAGCGTTGGCGACTGTGACGGTCATAGCAGCATTGATTCGACCAGATCCAAGGAGCTTGTCAATTCCAAGTTCTCCAAGATTGATGCTGTCCTTACCATCTGCCATGCCTTCGAGTTGGCTGACGTTGCAAGTCACGTGTACATTGCGTAGTGAAGGGTGACGATTGAAACCGTGCATACCCCAGTGACCTGGCATGTACTTGATTCGAGTCATAACACGATGCTTGTTCATACCTGCATTTCCACGGCCACCACGCTTTCCAGCGCCTCGACCGGCTTTCTTTCCACGACCATGGTATCGGTTTCGTCCACGGTGCTTGTTTGCTTTTGTACCCATCATATCACCTCAAATCATTCTCTCAACCAGTGCCTTGATGTCGTCGCCTCGAGAACCGAGTGCGCCACCAACGACGTAGGATCGCTTGATTCCGCCCCATCCCTTTGCTCCTCGAGGAGGATGCAAACGGAAGACACGCTTCAAACCTGGAACATCTTTCACGGTCGCCTCATTGTCGACAATAGCCTTAGCGAAATCACCAATGGTCTTGTAATCGGTTGCTTCTGCAACGACTGCATCGGTCAATGGTGCATCGCCTGGCATACGTCCACGCTCAGAGAGCATGGATTCAACGGTAGCGAGGTCAGCATTGCCCCATGTGATGTAGTCCTTGGCCTTGCGAAGCATTCCAATGTACTGATCGTTCTCTGGAATGATGACCGCATGGTTGACCTTGGTCAAGTTGAGGTAATCCATTGTTTCACGAATGGATCGCTCGACACCAACATTGCTTCGTGCACGTACAACGATGAAACTCACTTCAGAACCCTCCCAGTGTTGATGAACAAGCGTTCTCGCTGTTCGTTGCTGATACGAGTTGTGTTTAATGCTTTGAGTGCATTAAAGGTTGCAGCAGCGTAATTGATGGTGGTTCGAGTTTGTCCCTTGGTTCGGGAGAGAACGTCAGTAACACCAGCAAGTTCGAGGACTTTCTTTCCGGTTTCACCGATAACAAGGCCCTTACCCTTTGCAGCTGGCATCAGCGTGACTCGGGTCGAAGCGGAGCGACCGTTGACCTTGATCGGCACGGATGTGCCTGGACCAGCAGAAGATTCCCATGAGCCGTTTCCGCGCTGTACGCTGATTAGGTTGAGCTTGGCGGCGACAATGGCCTTCTGGATGGCATTGGAAACTTCCTTTGCTTTAGCCATTGCAAGACCGACATAGCCATTTCGGTTTCCGACACACGCCATGACGTTGAATCGAACACGACGACCACTGTCGGTCATTCGCTGAACCATGTTGACGTTGATGATCTCATCTTCCAACTCAGGAAGAAGAGCATCGACAATTTCGACCTCACGGATTGGAAGACCACTTGCGAGGGCTTCCTCGTACGTTGTGATGAGGCCAGCATAGACCATGTTACCGAGTCGTGTACGTGGTGTCCAGTTGCGGAGGTTGTTGATCGCATCAGATTGAGCGCTACGACGTCGTCGTCGACCGCCGGTCTCTTCAGCTTCTTGCGGAGCGTAAGCAAGAATCATACCTGGTGCTTGCTTGATTTCTGTTGTTTCTTCTTCTGTCATCAGTAGGCCCCCTCGATGGATGCTTTTGTGGTTTCAATCGCACCAGCGACCTTGTCGTCGATGTGTGCGCCGTTGATTCGATCGTCATCAGGAAGAATTTCCTCGCTGTGTGGAACGTTGAGTCCAGCCTCGACCATACCTCGAAGTGCAGCGAAGACACGACCACCAGGTGTGCTTGCTGCAAGTCCGATATCGAGAACTGCATCTTCATGTCCAGCAGCGAGTGCGGCCTTTCCAAGTGCATAGCCTACAAGGTAGGATGCTGGGACGGATTTCTTGGACATGTTGTCTGGCCATGAGAATTTCTTGACCAAATCGTTTCCAGTAACATTGAGTGCAACTTTGTCGCCTTCAGCGGCCCATGTGACCAACTGGCACGATGTACGTGTGTTTGAGATACGAACAACAGCACGAGGTTGTTCGCTTCGAAGAAGTCGAAGTCGGCGTCGGTAGTCTGTAAGTCCGGCCTTACGTCGTCGTAGGACAGAGCGTCGTCGGTTTCCTTGCATCAGTTGTCACCTTCCTTGAGTTGTACACCTTCCATGGTCATTTGAGAACGCATGTGGGCAATGGATCGATAGGAACCACCCTTTGCCTTGAGGTAGTAGCGGCGGTATTGCGAAGGCGTGATTTCATCAGCCTCTCGCAAATCCTTGAGAGCACGTCGTTGGGAGCGAATGGTTCGCATCCATCGGTTCTTACGTGGGTTGCGAGCATTCGCCGT
This sequence comes from Candidatus Poseidoniaceae archaeon, assembly GCA_013330015.1. Classification (GTDB taxonomy): domain Archaea; phylum Thermoplasmatota; class Poseidoniia; order Poseidoniales; family Poseidoniaceae; genus MGIIa-L2; species MGIIa-L2 sp8574u. The sequence goes on from DUJC01000108.1 coordinate 6,023, forward strand.
ACCCATGCGCTTACCTTGACCCTTCTGTCGGCCCTTGCGGCGCTGTTCTTGACGGGTACGTGCTCGAACACGAGAGGTTCCCTTGACAGCCTTTGCACGGATGAGCCCTTCTTCGATGAATTCGCGAATGTCGTCTGCTTGAACCGACGATGCGATCTCATCGATGTAGTCAGGGTTGATCCAAACACGGTTTTCACCGCACTTGAGAATCTTCGCTGCGAGTCGCTTTTGGTTTGTGAGTTGCATCAGACATTCCTCCTTCGGTTCAAGATACGAATCCCCAATTCATCAGCACGAGCGTGGATATTCTCTCGCTTTCGGCCACCAACGGTTCGACCGATTCGAGCAGCTTGGGTTTCTGGATCGATGGTTTCCAAATCGTTGAGGTTGTGAACCATGACTTCCTTGAATCCGGATGGGTGGAGACCACGTGCGGATGCAACCTTGCCATGTCCAACACGAACGAGGGAACCTCGATACTTGAAGTTGCGACGTTGCTTGTTGTCCATTCCATGAGGAGCACGCCATCCAGAGCGAGACAATCGCTTGTATCGGAACCATTCGGTTCGACGGAAGGATGGTGTCTTCTTCTTCTGAGCAGCACGAAGCGCAAGTGCTTCTTGTGTTGCTTCATCGAGAACAGGCTTTTGCTTTGCAACGTGGACTTCGTCTTCGTCTTCATCCCAGTCGTCATCGTCTTCGAAGAAATCATCATCGTTTTCCTCAGCATCGGATGCTGCTTCTGTTTCTTCAACAGGCGCATCGTCTTCCTCAGCAGCACCTGCGAGGCGCTCGATGAGATCTGCCTTCTTTCCAGAGACAGGGAGTCCTTGCTCCTTGAGCAGTTCCTTGAGTTCAGCTACAGTCATATTTTCATAATCGTCTGCCATTCTTCATCACTCCTTGCTTAGACGGTAAATACCGTCTTGGAAAACACGTCGATCTCGCTTCTTGACCGTTGTGCAACGCTCAATGTTTGCTGCAGTTTGACCGACGAGTTCCTTGTCGATTCCTGAAACTGTAATCTCAACCTTGTTGCTGACTTTCACATCAACACCAGGAAGGATGTCTGCGGAACGTGGTACTTTTTCACCAAAGTAGTTGTTGACGACAAAGTTCTGTCCTTGGACAGCTAGTGTCATTGGGAAGTGAGAGTAGAAGGCCTTCAAGTGGTATGTGAAGCCTTCTGTCACGCCTTTGACCATGTTGTTCAAGTGGGCATTCCAAGTTCCTGCCATGGCCTTGTCCTTGCGTCGTGGCAAGTCCGTTCGTACAAGGAGTCCGCCTCCATCTTGGAGGATCTCAACTCGAGGCGATACAAAGGCTCGTGAAAGGGAACCGTTTGGTCCTGCAATGGTGACGACGCCATCTTCGCTGAGTGTGGCTGTAACGCCTTCAGGGATGGTTACGTTGTGTTCGATTCTGTCGATTTTTACCATGCTTTTCACCTCAATATACGTAGGCAAGCAACTTGCCGCCGATGCGGGCGTCCTTCGCATCGTAGTGGTTCATGACGCCGGAATTGGTCGTCAGAATGAGAAGACCAAAGTCCTGGGCAGGGAGATAGCGTGTCTCCCACTTTTCGAATTCTTGTCGGCGAACGCTGTGTCGTGGCTTGACGGTACCGCATCGGTTGATGGTTCCGCGAAGTTGGACAACAAAGGCGTCACCTCGGCCGTTTTCAACACGTGAGTATTCTCCGATGTATCCGGAGGACTGCATTATGTTGAGAACGTTTCCAAGTAGTTTGGAGGCTGGAGTCAATTCAACATCGAATCTTCCAGCTTGCTCTGCGTTGTAAATCTTGACGAGTGCGTCGTTTAATGGATCAAATTGCATTCATAATCACCTCAGTTCATCTTTTTGAATCCGATTTCGTTTCCAACGTCGCGGAAGCATTGACGGCACAAGCGTAGCCCGTGTCGTCGAATCAGTCCTCGACGTCGCCCACATCGGCGGCATCCAATTGTTCGTCCCATGTATTCTCCATGATCTCGTGCCATCTTCATTCCTCCATGATTTTAATTCCAAAGTTCGACTTGAACCATTCCATTGACTCGTTGCGAGTCACGCCATGGCCCTTGCCAACCTTGCTCTTTGCCTTTCGGCGTCGGCTGATACGGTGACCAGGTCGCTCGAGAACGACGTTGATGTCCATACCGTAGATACCGATATCT
>DUJC01000108.1:8502-15258 GCA_013330015.1 Candidatus Poseidoniaceae archaeon
TCCATACCGTAGATACCGATATCTGGATCGTATTTTTGCTCTGGGAAATCCGTGTAGTCACGGATACCGAACGAGAGGTTTCCTTGTGCGTCAAAGTTCCAACTTGGGATGGTGTTGTCACGAACCCAGAAGGCGTTGGTCAGGAATTCCTTGATGGATTCTTGGTTACGCATGGTGGAGCGGCAACCGATTGGTGCACCCTCACGGACCTTGAGGTCACGGTTCTGAATCTTACCGAGTGTTCGCTGTGGGCGAACCCCAGTGACCATTTCGAGAACGTTCTCAGCGTTGACCAGTCGGTCACCACCTTCACCTACACCGATGTTGACGCAAACCTTGGTGATTCGAGGAACACTCATTGGATTGACGGTTTCACTCAAGCCTTCACCTCCATAATTGGAATGCTTGCATCGCCCACGGCGAAGACATTGACTTCGGTTGTACCAAATTCATCGAATGCGACTTCGTTTGGCATGCTGGATCGCTTGACAATACGCTCCTTCATAGAAGCCATTTCACCGACGTGTGTGCCGCCAATGAGGTAGCATCGCACGCCTTCGACGAACGCGATGTGCTCAAGGATTTCTTGGTCAGGAAGTGAAATCTTGACTGAATCACCCGTACTGTAGGTTGTTGCATCATCAACAATCATGTTTCGACCATCGTGGAGATTGAGTTGTGTCTTTCCGCCCTTGAGGGTCGTCTTTCCTTCGATTCGTGCAATCTTCCATTGTGCTTCTTCAGCTGAAATCTTGACGTAGCGGAGACGACCGTTGGCGTCGAGCATGCATCGGAAATGTTCGTCTCCAAGCGAGAGAACGTCCATGAGACCAACACCACGACGAGTGTCCTTACAAACACGTCCGTCTACCTTGATCAATTCATTGTGAACGATGAATCGAACTTCACGAGCGCTCTGTGCACGTCCAAGGACGTCACGGACGATGAGGTTGACAGGCATGCATCGCTCCAGACTATGTCCACCTGGACTTGGGCGTGTGACCCAAATGGTGGTCTTTCGTGGAAGAGGCCAGCTTCGTGGCATGGCCAATCGCTTCAAGTGACTACTGCTACCCATATTGTTCAACTCCTATCCTCGGTCAATTTCTGCACACGCAGTTTGTCTGTCTCATCGAGTTTGATGACGACGACGTTGGAGGCATGGACCGGGACAGCCTCTTCTCTGTTATCGGACTTGGATTGTTTTGCACCTTCAATGAGGATACGACCCTTGTCAGCATCGATACCGATGACTGGGCCGGTGAGTGGCTCAGCCTTTCGCTTGCCACCATGGCGCTTGCCACCGTGAGAGAAATCCCCACGGATGACACGGACGGTGTCACCTGCACGGACGGTAACAGATCGTACACCTGCGAATCGCTCGTCCGGCTTGTCGAGTTGCAATCGTGCTGAGACACGCTTGCGCTTGGTGTGCATGGAGGCGTTGTATTGCGCCTTACGCTGCTTTCCCGGTTTACTTGACTTGACCATTCTTCTTCACCTCATACAATTTGCTTCGCTGTTGCAGCGATACGAGGCCAGCGTTCTGCAGCCTCACGGGAAACGGGTCCCTTGATATCCGACCCTTGGACTTCACCCTTGAGATTGGTGATGACACAAGCGTTGTCTTCGAACTGTACCCACGTACCATCTGAGCGACGGAACGGGCGTCGCTGTCGAATGATGACAGCGTTGAACATCTGACGACGGGTATCTGGTGTACCTTTCTTGACAGAGACCTTGGTCATGTCACCGACGCCACCAGCAGGGTATCGACGCATGGTACCACCGAGCTTGATGACGTTGACGATTTGGACGATCTTTGCACCTGTGTTGTCAGCAACGTGCAAACGAGCCATGGTTGGTAGACCACGTGTTTGTCGACCTGCAATTCCACGCATCAGGCTTCACCTCCAGTCTTTTCGATGACACAGAATGAAACCGTCTTAGAGAGCGGGCGGCATTCCATGACACGTACGGTGTCGCCAATCTCGACGTCACCAATGCAACTTGGAAGGTGTGCGCTGAGAGCACTTGTTCGCTTCTCGAATCGCTCGTACTTTTTCATGTATCGAACGTTGTTTCGCTCGATGGTGATTGTCTTCTGCATACCAACACCGGATACAACGCCTTCGAACATTTGTCCACGTAGACGTAGGCTTCCATAGAATGGACAGTTTTCATCGCCGTCCCATTCGCCCTTAGGTGTTTTTACATCAATTCCAATTTCTCGCATGTTCATGCCTCCTTGTAGTTGCGACTCATTCGATCTTCAGGGCGTTGTCGCAAAGACGACCCAGATAGGACGGTAGTTCCGTCGTTGAGTGTAAAATGAATCGACGCCTTACCGAAAACACGCTCTTGGCCGTTCTCGAAAATCGTCACCGTCTTTTGTGTCTCGTCGATGACGTTTCCAGAGCGTCCGACAAGTGTTGAATCGGTGGATTCAACAACAGTCAGTCGTTGACCAATCCAGGTTGTGTTCATGTCCGCCATCTTATCTCACCTCCACATTGAATCCATTGTTTCGTAGTACATTTGCTGCCTTCTTTTTGTGATCGCCTTGAAGTTCAATGATTCGACCTTTGACAGTTCCCCCGGCAGCGCATTTGTTTTTGAGTAGTTTTGCTAATTCGTTGATGTCGATGGCAACATCGTCAATTCCTTCCACTTTGGTTACGATTTTTCCGTATCTCCTTCTATCGGTGGACAAAATTGCTCGTTGTTGTTCTTTGGCGATTTCTTGGCAGATGCATAGTTCGTCTGGTAGACCACATACACCACAAATTGCCGCCATAGTCGTTCATCACCTCGTGTTCATTCAGTTGTTCCCTAGGTGGGTCTTGATTCGTGCAATACTTCGTCGAGTGGCCTTGTAAGCACCCATGTTGGATGGTGTGCCACCAAGCGCCTTCTCGGCTTGTAGTTGGAGAAGTTCGTCTTGCAATTCGAGCAATCGTGCTTCAAGAGCTTCTCGGCTCATAGCGGAGATGTCCCGGTTTCGTACGTGACTCACTCTTCCACCTCATCAGTAGGAGCGTCTTCGCCTTCCTCGCCTGCAGCTGCTCGAATCTTCAACTCCTCATCGGAGAAGATGGAAATCTCGTGTGGCAAACGAACGTCCTTGCGCATGATTTCGACTGTGACACCGATGGTTCCAAGTTTACGAACGGCAACAGCGTATCCCTTGTCCATGTGCTGGAGTGCAGTCTCACCACAGTACTTGACGTGGCCCATGATGAACTTCTGCGTTCGGTTTCGGGAACCTGTGAGTTTACCAGCGACAGTAACAATGACGCCGCGAGCACCCTCGGACATGATGTTCTCAGCTGCACTGTTTCCAGCACGGCGGTAGTACCATCCACGTTCGAGGGAAGATGCGATCCACTCTGCCATGACTTGTGCGTTTAAGATGGAATCCTTCTGCTTGATTTCTTCAACCTTCAGTTGAGGGTCAAACAAGTCAAACTCGCTCTTGAGACGACTCTCAAGTTCCTTGATGATCTTACCCTTTCGCCCAATGACGAGACCTGGCTTGACAGCGTGAACGGTCACTTCGGTACCGTTTGGTGTACGCTTGATATCCAATCCACCGAAGCCAGAGCGCTTTGTGTTCTTCATCAAGAATTCCTTGACAAGGTGACGCTCGACGTTTCGGTCAACAATTGCTTTGATTGTACTCTTCTTTCCTGCCATGTTCGTTCACCTCAGAAGTCATCCTCCAACTCATCGTCGGTTGAGGTGAAGTCTTCGAGGAAAATCTCGAGGTTCACCTGGTAGTGGTTGCTTGGCGTTGCGCGTCCACGGGCACGTGGAATCCATCCTCGGCGGATTTGACCACGGTGGGCTGCAACGTGTGTGATTTCCATATCTTCTGGTTCGACATCGTCGTATTGGTGACGAGCGTTCTCCATAGCACTCTGAATGAGCTTGATGAAGGCACGGCTTGCCTTGACTGGGTATCGGCCTGGTCCGACCTTACCCTTACGGTGTCCAACCATCGAAGGACCAGATCGCTTTCGTCGCTTGTTTCCGCTACCCAATCGGTACGGGACTGCGGTCGCCTTTCGACGAATGTCTGCACGGTCTGAATCGATGAGGAGAACCTCGTTGAGGTACTCGACTGCTCGACCAGCGGTCATGCCTTTGATGGCACGAGCGACTTCGAAACAGTGCTTGACGTGCATGTCGACGTTGACTGCACGGGCTGTTGCGAGCCGGCTTCCTTGGAGGAGTTGGGTGTAACCACGTTGTGGGAGTTGTCGACGCTTTGTTCGACGGTCCATGTTTCGCTTGTTGCTCATCATCTTCACCTCACTTCAATGGTACGTGCTTCGATGAACGGGTAGCACCAACACCCGGCCCACTGTGGGCAACTCCACGTCGTGTGATTGCGAATTCACCAAGGTAGTGTCCAATCATCTCAGGTTTGACATCGACCTCAACAAAGTTCTGGCCGTTGTGAACTGCGATGGTCTTTCCAACGAATTCTGGAAGAATTGGCATATCACGTCGATGGGTTCGGATTGTGTTTGACTTGCTTCGCTGAACACGGTCACGGAACTTTTCGTTTTGTTCCGAGAGGCCACGAACGATGGAGCGTCGAACACGAGCAGGAAGAAGGCGAGCGAGATACTCATCGGATCCTTCTTCCGGGAACATTGGCATATTGACCAACGTTTCAATGTCGTATCCACGGTATGTGAATTCCTTCTTCTGTCGAGCCGTTGTGGTCGAAAGTCGCTTACGTGCCTTCCGTCGACTGGCCTTTGGGGTCATGAATGACTTCTTCTTTTTACGTCCCATAGATCAACACCTCATACTCGCTTGCCGCGACCTCGTCCCGTGCGGCGTGGGGCAATCAAACCAACCTTGGCACCTGGAGGGGTGCTTCGAGCAACTGAGTTTGGTCCGTGGACAGCCTGGTGGTTTCCACCACCGTGTGGGTGATCCACAGGGTTCATGGCAACACCGCTAACATGCGGGAAGAGTTTACCACGAGCCTTGGCCTTGTAGTGAGCAGCACCAGCAGTTCGCAGAGGCATCTCATCACGGCCGTGACCAGCGAGCACACCGATGGTGGCTCGACAAGTGCCTGGAAGTTCCTTGAGGGAACCGGATGGCATTCGAATACGGACCTTGTCGCCAAGCTTGGCTTCAACGACACAGGAGTTTCCTGCAGAACGGGCAACTTTGCCACCGTCACCAGGTCGAAGTTCGACGTTGTTGATGGCTGTTCCTTCAGGAATTTCCGAAAGTGGTGTAATGTTTCCAGGTCGCAGTGAGACGTTGTCTCCAATGGCGATTTGGCTACCGATTGCGATACCTTCTGTTGCAACAACAAGTGTGGTGTCACCGTCTGGCAGTTTTACACGAGCCAATGGGGCTGTGTGGACAGGTGAGTGAACCAATTCTGTAACTTCACCAACCACATCCATCTCTCGTGGCATTCTGTTTGCACCAGGGAATCGGTGACTTGACACACGATACCGTGGCGATGATCCTTTGCGCTGTGCACGAATTCTCTTACCCATAATTCCTCACCTCATAGAGCTCCTAGACGCATTGCAGCGTCTTCTGCGTCGTAGCCCTCTGCCAAACGAACGCTTGCATGCTTTCCATGCTTGGTGTTGCGTACGTTGACAGAGTCAACTTCAACTTCGAAAATGGTTTCAACCGCACGAGCGATTTGCTTCTTCGTAGCAGCTCGGCGTACAATGAACTCGAGACGGTTCTGTGTGGTACGTGCTTCCATGGTCTTTTCAGTCAACCATGGCATGATGATAACGTCGTATGCATTCATGATATCACCTCAGTTGAGTGCCTCCACAGCGTCCTTGGTAAAGACGGTCAAGCGACCGACATCGCCACCAGGGGCGAGGTCTTCTGCGCTGAGATCCTTTGCAGCAACGACATCGACACCTGGAAGGTTTCGAGCGGCTTGTGCAAGACCAGCCTTCTCCTTGACGACCAAAAGAACGGACTTTGGCGTCTTGTGTACACGGCCACGCATGGTTGCCTTACCAGCACGAATCTTGCGATTGGAGCGAGCACGGTAAAGATCGTGTCCAAGTCCGAGTTCGTTGAAGATAGCGAGGACCTTACGAGTAGCTGAGCCATGGTTGAAGGTCTCAATGTTGTATTCCTCCGTCTTTCCATCGACAGTCTCTGTGTAGTTACCGAGAACGATTGGCAGATGCTCGACCGACTCGTCAAGTTGGTGACCACGAGCAGTGACCAACTCCATATCGACGGTTGCGGAAAGTGCAGCGTCACGAGCCATGCGTCGTTGCTTGGTGTTGAACTTACGGGACCAGTCCTTCTCGACCTTTGGTCCGTGAGCGCGGCGACCACCTAGGGTGTGTGGGTTTTGTGCAGCGCGGCGTTGTCCAGTTCGTCGCATGATACGGGAGACACCACGGCCCTTGCCCCACCATTCGACAGAGTGTTTCATACCCGCCATTGGCCGGCGCTTTCCGACGTGTCGGCGAGAACCGTAGGCTTGTCGGCGGTTGGCTCGGCTGGATGCGACGGCATCTCGGACGAGGTCAACACGAACAGATTGGCTGAAAGATTCTGGGAGGGTGACCTCAGACCCATCTTCGACGGTAATGTCGAAAACGCTCTGAAGACGGCCTGCATCCATCTCATCTTGTGTGATGTTGTTGCTGATGTTCTTGACGGCTACCTTCATCTTCAGGCCCCCTGCTTGCTACGTGTACTCACGTAGGTGATTTCGTATGGTTGTGGCTCCTC
>DUJC01000019.1:0-3895 GCA_013330015.1 Candidatus Poseidoniaceae archaeon
CGTATGTTCCCAAAGAGACTGGGAATGGGATACCACAACACCTCTCACCCAGAGTTCCTTGATGATGCGAGCGAACACCGAGCGAAGAGTCGCGCCAAGTACAATGACATCTCGAAGCAAGAATTCGCTCCGGATCGTGTGACATCGGATTTGTTTCCAAGTCTTTGGAAGCCACAAACCGTCCAGTATCCATACGAACGTCTCGAAGACATGGAACCATGGCTCTTCGTTCCTGGAAACTACAACGGCCGAATTGGCGTCATTTGGGAAACCTGTACGGCATGTAAGATGTGTGTCAACATCTGTCCAAACGATTGTCTGCATATGACCACTGAACTTCGTGTTGACGTTCTTGACAATGCTGAAGGTGAATACGAAGGCTATGGTGCTGAACTCGAGGTCGGTGGCTATGCGGCTAAGTTCCGTGAAGAAGTCACGGAAGAACTCGAATCGTTCGATTTGATTACAGCCCACAGCGCTCCTCCATCAGAGTGGCGCTTCGCTCAAGTTTTGGATCTCTCAGGAAGTACTGCAACCGTTCGCTGGAACGATTCCGGCCAGGAAGAAGTCCTTGCTCAATCCGAACTCCGAACAGCAGACGACCAAATTGTCTCTGGACGAATTGACATTGGCCGCTGTATGTTCTGTGGCCTCTGCATGGAGGCCTGTGGTTTCACTTCCTTCTTCATGACCAACGAATACGATGGTATGTCTGGTTTCACTCGACAAGATCTTTGGTTCGATGCAAGCAGAACGCGTGTTCTGCCATCTGTGCATCAAGAAGCCGTCGATGGTGAACTTGCAAAGCGTGCAACAAAGGAGCGCGACAAGCGAGCCAAGAAGGCTGCCAAGGCTGCAAAACCCGAAGTAGAAGTCGCAAAACCCGCTCCAGTTGTTGAAGAAAAGGTCGAAGTCAACGCTGAGCCAGTAGATGACAAACCTTTGGCCAAAGAAGAGAAGAAAGAGGCTGAACTTCAACGTATCAAGGAACGTTCAAAGAACATTGATTTCGATGTCCTAGGAACGGCGACCGCCGAAGAGAAAGACGACCTAAAAACCATCAAAGGGGTGGGTCCGTTCATTGAGGAGAAACTCAACGCTCTTGGAATCTACACGTTTTCACAAATCAGCAAAATGACAAGTGAGTTGGAAGATCAAGTCAACGAAGCCATCGAGTTTTTCCCAGGTCGAGTAAAGCGAGACGAATGGGCCAACCAAGCCAAGGATTTGCTCGATAAGGGGGATGCCTGAAATGGACGTCGCTTCGGCCACTGAAACCATCATTTTCTTTGTTTTTGCAACGATTACCATTCTCGGTGCATTGGGACTCATCTATGCACAACGAGTTGCGCACTCGATGCTCTCACTGATTTTCTGTTTCATGGCCGTTTCAGGAATCTTCATCCTCATGGGTGCTGAATTCCTCGCAGCGATTCAAATTCTGGTCTACTTAGCCAGTGTAGGGTTGGTGGTGTTGTTCGGTATCATGCTGACTCGCCGCCAAATTCAGGAGGAGGATTTTGAATGAGATTGATGTCCACATTGACCCGTATTGGCCTGATATTCCTTGCCGGAGCGATGATCACCGTGCTTGGAACGGCAGAGATTTGGGATGAAGAGGCAAAGGAAGTCACAACCATTGACCTTGCCAACACAATGCTTGACGTTTGGGCCCTACCATTGCTCATTCTTGGCGTCCTTATGGCTATGGCTATGATCGGTGCCGCTTACCTCGTCCGTGATGAACGCCGTGAAAATCTCGAGTGGGAGCAGCGAGGTGAAGACGCATGATTGACCCAGCATGGGTAAGCGTTCTTTCCGCTATTTTGTTCACCATCGGTCTTTGGGGCGCGTTCACTCGAAAGAATGCGATCGTTGTTTTGATGTGTCTTGAATTGATTCTCAACGCAGCAAACCTACAGTTCGTTGCAGCAGCCATCCAACACGGAGATGCATCCGGTTGGGTCTACGCTATCTTTGCCATTGCCATAGCAGCCTCAGAAGTTGCCATTGGCCTGGCCATTTTCCTTGCCATGTATGGCCAACACGAAACGATTTCACTCGATGATGTGAATCTCTTGAAACACTGAGGTGATAGAATGGGTGGTACATCAGAAACAATCAGCTCAACATTCATTGAGTATGCAATTTTTATCGTTCTCCTGCCGATGCTTGCATTCCCAATCATTCTCTTCCTCGGACACATCTTCAATGGAAACCAAACATGGGTTAAGTCGGCAAAGGAAGGAGGGCTCATCGCTCTTCCAATCATGGTTGCAAGTTTTGTGCTCTCCATGCTCCTGATTTCCGAATTCATTGGAAAGGGTACAGGAGGACACTACATCGGTGACTGGCTCTCCTTTGGATGGATGAGTGCTGATGGCCTCAGAATCGAAGGAAAGGCCTTCGGTGTCGGTATTTACATCGATCATATCACGGTGATGCTTCTCTTCGTCGCTTCCTTCCTTTGTATGCTCATCAACATCTTCAGCATTGGCTACATGAACACCGATCCGGTCAATGACAATCGAAACCACCGTTTCTACGCTGAGTTCGTTCTGTTCTGTTCTGGTATGCTTGGAATGGTTCTCGCTGATTCCTTCCTTTGGCTGTTCATCTTTTGGGAATTGATGGGTCTTTGTTCCTATCTTCTCATCGGATTCTACTACGAAAAGCCAAGTGCAGCCTATGCAGCAAAGAAGGCGTTCCTCACAACACGCGTTGGGGACGTCTTCCTCGTTATCGGATTGGTCATGCTCTGGAACCTCTTCGGTTCGCTGGATTATGCAGATGTCTTCAACAAGGATTTGATTGCCAATGCCGATCCAGGACAACTCCAACTTGCTCTCGGAATGATGTTCATTGGAGCTGTCGGTAAGTCCGCGCAATTCCCACTTCACGTTTGGTTGCCAGATGCAATGGAAGGTCCTACCCCTGTCTCAGCGCTCATTCACGCAGCAACCATGGTCAACGCAGGTCTCTACCTCGTTGCACGAATGTTCCCATTCTTTGGTGCAGAATCCATGCATGGAGAACTGGTCGACTTAGCATTCATTATTGCCGCCATTGGTGGAATTACCGCCGTCATGGCTGCAGCCATCGCCTTCGTTCAGGACGATTTGAAGAAGGTCCTTGCATATTCGACCATGAGTCAACTTGCATACATATTCACGGGTCTTGGTGCAGCCCTGTGGCTTGCCAACTCACTTGACTGGCATCATGACAGCAAGGCCCACGATATCGTTGTCGTTGCCTTCGGCGCAGCACTCTTCCATCTGTTCAACCACGCTATGGCCAAGGGAATGCTGTTCATGGCAAGCGGTTCAGTCATTCACGAAATGCATCATGCCCACCATGATTTGCATCATCACGACGACCATGACGACCACGGTGACGACCACCATGATGGCCATCATGACGACCATTTCGATGCTCAATCCATGGAAAACATGGGCGGGCTTGCTTCAAAGATGCCAATCACTGCAACAGCGATGTTGGTCGGTTCAGCATCCATCATGGGATTGCCATTGATTGGTGGATTCTGGTCAAAGGAAGGCATCATCGCCAACACATGGCGCGTTGCACTCGACGACCCTCGCTTCTTCCTACCAGCTGCTTGTGTTCTTCTTGGAGCAGCCATGACCGGTTTCTACATGTCACGAATGTGGTTCAAGACGTTTGCAGGTAAGCCAAAGACAGAGGTTGCAGCAAAGGTTCACGAACACACACCCTGGATTCCAATTCCACTCGTTACCCTCACATTCGTATCGCTTTCAAGCGTCATTCTTGCTGGAATGATGTTCACGCACTGGGCTGGTGAACCAGATGGCGGCTATGCCTTCTTCAGCAAGAAAGGTATGCTCAAAGGTCTCATCTACGAGTTTGAGCACGTCTT
>DUJC01000019.1:4231-4355 GCA_013330015.1 Candidatus Poseidoniaceae archaeon
CAACTCCGATCCATTCTTCTTTGTTCTGACATATGTGGCCATTTTCATTGGTGCGATTGTTGGTCCAGGAATGGCCATGGCACTTTATGGTGGCTCGCTAGAAGATGGCGAGAAGGTCAAGCCA
>DUJC01000087.1:0-246 GCA_013330015.1 Candidatus Poseidoniaceae archaeon
ACTGTTGTTGCGAAATTGGGGGGCCAGCGACAAAGACTTCCTCTTCCTCAACTGTGATTCTCTGTCGACGAATGACTACCATAATTGCTGCTAGAACAATGAATCCGAGGATTGATGCAACTATGGTTGGCCCATTGAGATTCTTTGAGAAAAAGGATTCCTGTTGTGCAGGCTGTTCAAAGCTGTATGTCCGAGTATCTGAAAACTCTATTGCCCCATCCAATGTTGATGCATGGACAAGAACTT
>DUJC01000087.1:637-7842 GCA_013330015.1 Candidatus Poseidoniaceae archaeon
TGCTCCGCGAATAAGGCAATGAAACGTTGATATCCTCGTCAGTGGCAATGAGTGTTCCGTCGCAGGTAACTTGCCAATTATCTGGGTGGGAAATGGCATAAGAGAGGTCCTCTGTTTGAGTCGAATAACTCGTCATGTTCAGCCAAAATTCACCGACTGTCAAATCCGTTCGATTGTCATGTTCTGACATCTCTATTGCAATCTTTCTTTGCTGATCAACCAAAATTAATGTTTGATGCTCATTCCGTACGATTTCACCTTCGGCATTCATGCCACCTTCGACGAATACGGTTACGACAATTCGCGTGTTGAGTGGAACATTTTCACCTACAACAACATCTACAAAAATTGTCTTAGTGGAGCCTGCGCTCATCGGGAACGTCAAAACGCTGCCCGATTCGGATGTAGGTCCACCAACGCCTGCGGTTAAGAAGGCGACAACATTGTTCGTCGGCGGGGAAGTAGAAAGTTCGAAACCAACATCCATACTGGATTCCAGAGCGTTTCCGATGTTTGTAACAGTGCCACTGAGCGAGACAGTTGAACCGACCATAGCATGATAATCGAGTGATGATCCATTGTATTCTGGATACTTGACACTTCCAGTAATCATGTCGATTGAAACATGATTATCTGAGAACTCAACATCTTGCCCGTCGGGGTGAAGTTCGACTGTGATGGTGTGGAATTCCCCTGCTGCTTCCGTCATCGGAACGTCCAACAAGACGTCGACTTCGATGGAATTCTCTCCTGAATATACAACACCTAAGTCGATGCTGTTTGTTTCCTGAATCACTCCATCCACTCGAATTGAATAGGTCCAAGATTCAGGTGCATCCACAAGATGTATCGTTCCACTTGTCGGACCATTTCCGTTATTGATTGCCTCAACACCGATGACCGTCGTAGCACCTGGTTTGAGGACAGATTCCGCATCCACCAAGCGCAGTTCTACGTCATACAACGTTTCAATCACAATGTTGCTGTACTCAGGACCATTGTATTGCATGCCACTTCTTGTTGAAGTGAGAATTGGTTTGAATGTAGGAGCCATGTCGTTTGCCTGAGCGTTCTCAGGAGCAGTCACTGCAATGTAGAACGATGCGGTTGACCCAGGATTGATCACGATTGATGGACGTTGTTCTGCTTCAATCTTCCATCCAATTGCTTCAATAAAGTCAACAGATAAATCAAAACTGTCTTGTCGTGTTGCCTGATTTGTAATGGTGTACTGAATATCAACCCTCTCTCCGGAGGACAACATCGTTGTATCCGTTGCATCGATTTCGAGTCCAATCAAAGCATTGGATATCATCGACGCTTGAATGACAATTGATTCTGTAAGCGTACGTGATGTGTCATTTTGTGCTGTCATCGTCAACCAAAAGTCACCTGTTTTTTCAGGTGTCTCTCCAGAAGGTACCGTCATAACGAGTTTGACCGATTGAATCTGATTTGGTATGAGTCGAATGGATGTGGATTGGTCAAATGCAAGATTGACACTCCATCCAGCATCCAACGATTTAGGTGCTGTTTGTAGTTCAAACACATCTGTTGCTTGGCCTATGTTTTCAACATCGACGAAGAATGCGCACGATGAACCTGGTGCACATTTTGGTTTTGTTTCGGGAATGTGAATGAATGGAACACGATCTGCTGAAACCTGATACTGCATTGATTCTTGCACAGAGAAAATCGGATTCTGCAAACTAATCGCTGCAAATGTGAGCGGAACGAAACCGACTGTTGCATTTGGACTTGGTTGTAACTTGACGTCGATTTGACGCGATTCGCCAGGAAGGAGTCGAACACCCGTGTTTGGATTGACACCCGCACCACTGGGGTACGAAAATGCAACGTTCCAACCATTTGGCAGATTTGGAACAGATGGCACCAACGAATCACTGATGTTTCCTGTGTTGGTGAGTTCCAAACGAATTTTTCCCCAGGCGCCTGGTATTGAACCGTCTGTGAAGATACCTGTGACGTCAGCGTTGTATTCTTCAGTCCTCGCAGCTTGGTCATAAACAAGAACAAAATCATCAAACCAGTATCCGACATCTGTTCCAGTTGAATCACTTGAAAACGTAAATTTGAATCGAGAGTTTGAATGAAAGTGTGAATTCACATCAGCAGGAATTAATGGTGTGGTGTGACCCATGTGATTGTTCGAAATCGTTTTCCAGTTGGCGAGTGTTGCTCCGACGGTGCCTGCGATGTTTGCCAATTCATCCCATGCACCTTGGTTGTCTAGGGCATAGATTTTCATGTTGTCATTGACTTGTGCGCTGCCCGTGTAAAAGAACGTCAATCCGTTTGTTCTTGTAGGATTCGCTACAATATCACTCATGTCCATGATGGGCGTCATAAGATCCGTCTGCAGATTGTTGGCATAATTACTAGACTGTCCTTGTCCAACGTGGCATGCCCGACCCATGCTCAGGGCGGTATCTGTGTTCGTACCCCAATACGAGCCAGCATTCCATCCAACGAGAGATGTACAGGTAAAGTACATCGTTGCGACCGTATAGTGGCGGTTGAATGCATCGTTCGATGGATTGTCATCTACACCTTGAAACGATGGCGTTATCACAAGCGAATGATTCCCGGAATAATTGACAAAGACGTTGTAAAATGTTGCTGTACCTTGGCCGTTTGATGCAAGACTGTTCATCGTCACTGTCCTGTTTGCAAGTTCAAATCGTTCGTACTCGTTGTGTAGAATCAACATATTGACTGTGATGATGCCGGAAGCAGTGGTTCCATCATTTCGAACCGTCACCTCGATATCCATTGGTGTAGCATTTACAGAATCAACGACGTAGAGATTCTTGGGCCGATCAAAGCCTAAAATCGGGTGATTTGAAGAGAACATTTTGTATTGTGATTCATCGCCTGGATTCGAATAAGAGATTGAGACATCGGTCGACGAGAGATCGACACCACTGTTTTTCGGGCTACTAGGTTGTTGATGATAATCCAACAATTCGCTGTTTGAAACGGGCTGAAGAACCATCAGGAGAATCAGTAGCCCGACCACACCAAACCTTGGCATGGTCGTCAATTATCTCCTATGTATTTGATTTATTCGCTCGAAGATTCTTCGTCGATGAGTCTCAACTTTTCCTCGTTTTTCCGTTCCTTTGCACGAGCAGCAAAGTAGACGGTGAAGGATGGAATCAAAACCATTGAGAAGCACCCAACCACCGCTGCAAGAGCCCAAAGGAACTCAGTAGCCGCATCGATCTCAAAGATTTCTACACTCGCAAAGGCCTCGTTGACTGTGTAGACGTTGACCTGAGGCTGAACCGATTTGTCCCCTGGCTCCGTAATTTGGATGACGATTTGTGATGGTGAGTGTGTGTAGTTGACCTCACTGCGCGCCAACGATTCTGCTTCGCCCAGTGAATCAGCAAACACTGTACCATTCGATCGTCGAGCAGGGTCAGTGGAGGTTA
Source organism: Candidatus Poseidoniaceae archaeon (assembly GCA_013330015.1). Lineage (GTDB taxonomy): Archaea > Thermoplasmatota > Poseidoniia > Poseidoniales > Poseidoniaceae > MGIIa-L2 > MGIIa-L2 sp8574u. Next base: position 4,096 of record DUJC01000087.1, read on the forward strand.
ATGATTGAATGTTCACTTCACTTGATTCAGCTTCAACCTCGATCGATTCGCCGTATACGCAATGCTCGGAACATCGGAAATCAACGGTTTTACCATCGACCACAACCTCAGCATCATCGACACCTAGGAATGGATGCGAATACAACTTACCTTCGTTTGTCATTTTGACGATTGCACCACTTGCCAGATCAGTGACCGTCATATTGACCCATGTGAGATTCGCTCCATCGGCAGAGACCGTGCCAATCCAAGTTGTTTCGTTGTTCTGTACAATCTTCGTCAATTCGATATCCTCGAACGATGATTCCGTTGCTTCTGTTTCGTAGATGTAATAACTGGGCGAAATTGTGGCTCCGTACACTGCATATGACAACAAGATGATGAGTGTTAATGATAACCCAATGAGCGTTCTTAAGAGGTTCGGGTTTTGGGCCAACGCCTTCTTCATTAACCAATCCAAAACTCAGCCATTCATGAACACTTGCACGTGGCCAAAAACACAATGATGCTCTTCATTCATGTGGGATAATCGCCCGCTTTATTCAAATAGGGGAGATAAGTCGCATGGTTGCTTGGTGTAGTTATGACGACGTTTTACGATGTTCCTGCCAATTTCCTAATCCCTGCTCTTGCTGAGCAATTGAAGAGCAATGCTGCGATTTCGATGCCAGATTGGGCTGATGTTGTCAAGACTGGTTCCTCCCGTGAGCGCCCTCCGACTCAAACGGACTGGTGGCAGACTCGTGCTGCTGCACTGTTGCGCAAGATTGCACGACAAGGTCCCATTGGGGTTACAGCGCTCTCACAAGAGTACGGTGGCCGCAAAAACAACGGTTCCAAACCAAACACGCCAGGCGTAGGATCTCGCAAAGTCATTCGTGCCATTGTTCAGCAACTCGAAGACGCAGGGCTCGTCTCCACTCAACCAGGTCGCTTGGTTGAACCAGAAGGTCGTGAAGCAACACAGCTGTTCAACGGACGTATCATCACAGCCGCTGGACACAAACTCCTCAATGAAGTCGCACACAGTGTACGACCTCAAGTTGAAGAAGCCTACCCAGGCCTCGATAAGTATTGATTGGATGTGAGGAATTGACAGCAGCTGCCGATGATTCGATGGAACTCGAAGCGTTCCGTCAACGTCGACAGATGGAACTCCAACAACAACTCGAACAACAAGCCAAGCAGCAAGCAGCTGCAGAGGCTGAATCGCATGTACAAGCCCAAGAACAGCAAGCACTCGATCAAGCAATGAAGTCGATTCTCACGTCGGAAGCACGTAGCCGACTCACCAACATTTCATTGGTTGATGCTAACAAAGCCGATCTCATGAAGCGGCAACTTGTTTCACTTCATGAGCAACAAAAAATCACCATTCCAGTCAACGATGAACAGTTGAAGAGAATCTTAGCAAGCCTATCCAAGAGCCGCAGAGATGCGTCGATCCGTCGAATGTAAGAGGGGTGCTCGAATATGTCAAAAAATAAACCAGCAGCAAAGAAAATTCGCCTGATGAAGGCAGGAAAGCAGAACCGCCGTGTCCCAGTATGGGTCATGCTAAAAACGAACAGAAACACTGTGTCGCATCCAAAGCGTCACCACTGGCGACGTAGCAAGTTGCAACGATAAGGTGATTGATTATGGCAAGAGCAGCAACATCTGAATTGGTCGTACCGCTACGAAAGGCATGGAACATCACTCGTTTCAAGCGTGCACCTCGTGCAATCCAAATTATTCGCGACGAAGTCATTCGACATCTCAAAGTTCTTCCAGAAGAGGAGATTTACATCGATCCTTCCGTCAACGAGAAAATCTGGGAACGTGGAATTGAGAATCCTCCACGAAAAATTCGCCTGACCGTGATTCGTCACGACGAACCAGATATTCCAATCGAAGTCAAATTGTACGAGGAGGCCTGATTATGGGAAACATTCGTCCTAGTTTTATCAAAATTCGAGCGATTCGTTTGGTTGAAGAACACGGTGAGAAGTTCACTGATGACTTTGATCACAACAAGAAAATGGTCGAAGAACTCACCGATGTGAGTACCAAGAAGCTGCGAAACTGGATTGCTGGTTACGTAACTCGATACCGGCAACGTCGAACCGATTGATGGGGTCTTGAGCGTGCCCATCTGGGTTGACTGGAATAGAACTCCAGTTTCTGTCCACGGTACTGATCAGACATCGCTAGAGCAACTCATCCTACATTTACGAAACACGCATAACGTCCGTAGACGCTCTCTTGTTATGCAAGATAGAGAGAACGGAGGATTCCTGTTTTTCATTTATCAGGCATGCAATCCCCTTTGGATTGCAGAATATCTTCAGAATCCGGAGGAGGAGTGATGGGCGAACGTAGTGATGTGCCATTGCCTCATTCCGAATACACGATGCACGTCGTCCTTGTCGGGACCGAACATCCAGGCAATCTTGGCGCTGTTTGTCGCTCGTTGCTGAACCATGGATTTGACTCGTTACGACTCGTTCAGCCAAAGTGTCATCCTGATGATATCGAAGCTCGCAATCGTGCCAAACATGCTGGAAGGGTCCTTGATTCCTGTATAATCTACGATTCATTCGAACAAGCGGTCGCAGATTGTTCACTTGTCGTTGGAACGTCCGGGAAAAGAGAAATTGGTGAAAAAACCCAGAAGCGTCATTTCATGTATCCTTGGGAATTTGCAGAGAGAATAGAATCGACTCAACAGTCGGTTGCTTTGGTCTTTGGTGAGGAGGGTAAAGGACTGAGTACCGAGGATCTACTTCGTTGTGACTACCTCATTACGCTACCTACATGGGAAGGATATCCAATTACAAATCTCAGCCATGCTGTACATACACTGACATACGAACTTCATCGTAATCGTGTCCTTGCATTACAGGGTAAAGATAAGGCATTGCCCGATATCGTTCCTATCGAACGATCAATTTCGCCAGAGCAACGTAAGGTTCTGCGTAAAGCGATTCATGATATTGCCAAATTCCTACCTGGCGGTGATGAACGCAGAATCTCCTTCACACATTCACTCACACGCGCACTGCAACGATCTGGGCTTGAAACGGATCAAACAAACCGATTGATTGGAGGTTTCGTCGATGCATCAACAGCTCTTGAGTATGCGACAAAGAGCAGTGAATGGAAATCCACTCGGCGCCGGCGAGTCATTCTAGAAGAAGAATAATTATGCGTACCATGAGGCCCAGCTTTTCGGAGTTTCTCGGACGTGCATAGCGACCAGTCGTAGCCGATTTCCATAGGCTGTTTGAATGTGTGGCTGCACTTGTTCGTATGCCCATTTGGCAAGATTCTCAGCAGTTGGAATGAAGGGTACGACAACTGTACGATGTTCCGATGATAAACCGGACAATACGTTTCGAGCCTCTTCATCCCCTTCATACACAACGAATGCGTGATCAATGACATCGTGAATGTGAACAGTTAGAATGCGGCTGACGTCACTGAAATCCATCAGCATTCCTTCTTCGCTTACACCTGAAGTTTCAACAATATCACCTTCGATTTCAGCCTCAAATCGATAGCGGTGTCCGTGGAAATGCCTACATTTGCTTTTGTGATTTGGTACGCGATGACCTGTATCCGTTTCGACATATCTTCGAATTCTCGTTGTCATTGTTTCACCTCAAATCGCATAGCAGCGCTATTGATACAATATCGTTCTCCTCCATGTTTGCGAGGTCCATCGTTGAATACATGTCCTAGATGAGCGTCGCACGTGCCACATCG
>DUJC01000103.1:0-310 GCA_013330015.1 Candidatus Poseidoniaceae archaeon
CAACAACCTTGCCATCACCTCAATGCAATGGGGCCTTCGTCCCTCTTGGAGCAAAGAGAGCACGATGGAACCGATCAATGCTCGAGTCGAAACAATCGATTCGAAGCCAATGTTTCGAGAAGCTTATCGTCATCGCCGCTGCCTTGTTCCTGCAAATGGATGGTACGAATGGAAGACAACGCCGAGAGGAAAAGTTCCGTTCTACCACTCAGTTGCAAATCAGGATGTCTTGCTCATGGCCGGAATTTACGAGCATTGGGGGCAAGGAGAACAAACGTTAGCAACCTTCACAATTCTAACACAAGAGTCA
>DUJC01000103.1:637-820 GCA_013330015.1 Candidatus Poseidoniaceae archaeon
CAAGAGTCAACACCCGAGATTCAGCATATCCACAACCGAATGCCCGTCATCATCGATGAAATGGAAGCAGATTCATGGTTGAACGATTCTCAACAACCTTCCTCAGGCATCACCATCAATGTGCATCCAGTCGATCGAGAAGTGAATAAAACAACAGCACAAGGTCCACAACTAATTCGACCA
>DUJC01000103.1:1188-5000 GCA_013330015.1 Candidatus Poseidoniaceae archaeon
TATTCCGAATACGATCCGTCAGCGTTCTTCACATACGCTGTTGGCTCAAAGGCCCCATCGCTGAGTTTCTTGTAATGATACCCGTCTGAGTGATGTACCCACTCAAACGAAGGCTTAGCCTCATGAATTGTTTCATCAGTTGGTTCATTGGTCACACCGTCGTACTCATCCGCTACATTGCTTGATGCAACAACCGTTGTATCTCCTCCACCGAACAAGGCGAGTGCGTCTTTGTATGCAGATTCATTGCGCTCTTTCGTTGTGGAGTGCTTCTCTGTATGCACGTCTTGACCCTTACGATAAACAATTGCTGCTGGAGGAGTCTCATCAATGACTTCCTCTTTTTTGTTGCTCCGCTTGAATGGCCAAAAAGGGGGCATGATTCTCCCTTCCTAATTGGCTTGATATGTGTTTTGAAGTGGTCCAATCAAATTGCCGCTTGCTTCAAAACCAAAGACTGAGTAGGTCCACTATGGTCCAGAAACGAGCTGTGTTTTTGCTCGTTCTTCTCTTGGCTCTACCCATCAATGCGGTTGCAGATTCACCGAAGATTGAATTGTCCGCTGCTGAAAAGTACGTTGCATATCCTGGACAGACAGTTCAACAACACATCGACGTCACCTATACAGGGTCTGAGAGCACCACTCTCAAACTTGAATTGACAACGCAATATCTTAGCAGCATCAATGGAAATGGCCAAGAATTGGTTTTTGCTAATGGCGAGACGAAGCGGTTCGTGTGGACAATGACCCTACCGCAAGCCACCACTTACGGAACGGACAGCATCAACATCACGATTGTCGATCTCGCAGATCAAAGCAGCCAAGGCACTGATGTGGACTTGAAAATCACAGCACCATCAAACGTGTACTTTGGTAATACACAATCCTCCACGTTTGTTGTCGACCCTGGTATTCGCACCAATGTCGCAACAAATGTGACAAGCAATGCAACACTCGATGACAATCTTTTGTTCACCATTCAGACCGAATCGATTTGGAACTGGGGATGGAACATGGCTGAGGTGGATGGTTCAACATCGAAATTGCTGCTTGGTCCAGACACCATGGATTTCGTGCGAATCTGGGTCGATGTTCCAGAAGTCATTGATGGAGCGCCTTTGGCAAATCAAGGACCGACATTTCGGTTGATTGGCACATCTGGGCTTGATGGCATGAGCATTGCTTGGGACTTTACGCTTGAAGTCAGTTCATTTCGAAACGCAACCATCGATGCGGTTCAGTCGAACGTTGTTGTTGACCCGGACGGAAATACCCGTGTCGATGTGACTGTTCGCAATACAGGGAACACACCAGATACCATCGCCATGACATTGGGCAATCTCGCCGTCAACGGAGTTGCATCGAGTGAAGCAGATTCGGATCGAATTACGAGTGAAGGCTGGACTGTCGCTCTGTTCAATGCCTTTGAAGATGTTTTTCTGATGCCAAATGAAACACGTATTGTCGAGATTGGTGTACAGGCACCAGCAATCACATCGGGTACAATCGCAGTTGATCTCGTCCTTCATCCAACAAATTTCCCATTCCGAACTGTACGTGAGACAGCGATTGTCAATATCTCATGGGACAGAGAGTTTGAGCACAGTCTCGTGCCAGTTGATTGCACGTATCTCCAACCAAATTCGACCTGTTCTGCATCCATCAATCTCGAAAACCTAGGAAATTTCAATGATGCTGTAAGCGTTGAACTCACTTCCTTACCATCGTTTGTCACAGAATTCTTCGGCGGGGATGCTACGTTCCAATTGGCTCGATATGGCCAAGGAACCTTTGAGGCAATTGAATTCGTGATCGACGAAAATGCGACAGCCTATCAGCAAGGGACCGTTGAATTCGATCTGAACCTACTCAACGGTGAAACATTCGCATCGTACACAATTGATGTTGTCGTAGGTCCCAACGTGGCTTGGACATTCTTGGATGGAGTCAGCGAAGTTGACTCAAGAGAGGTGGTGAGTTTTGCTGTTCAACTTCGGAACGATGGTAACCTGGAAGATGGATTGATTGTTCAACTGCAATCGTCCCATTCAACCGACATGGGATTCGCACCGCCTGAAGGTGCCATCATTGACAGCGATTCAACGCAACCAAGAACCTTCGAAATTGGGAATCTCCCACGAGATTCCAATTTCACCTTGCGAGGTACTGCAGCGTTACCAACCGACCAAGCATCCAACGGAACCCTTGTGTTGGACATTGTTGTTCGCTCAATTTTTGATCCAGAAACAGAATTTTCCTACACCATCGAGGAAGAATTCCTCGCAAAACAGTGGCGAGAAGATGCGAAGACCGACAGTTATTCACTTTCTGAATTTGTTGAAGACATCACCCTGCTCGCCAAAGGATGGTGGTTGGTTGTTCTGAGTGTTGCCGTATCAGCAGTGATTCTCAACAGGGCCGTTCGTGATCGTATCCAACGCAATGAGCAAGACGAACTCTTGCGGCAAATGAAACAAAAGCCCGAAGAAACAGAAGAAGATTGGATGGAAAAGTTCAGCAGACCATCAAACCAACAGCCAGTGATTGCTGAGAGCCCACAGATGGATTCGGACAGTTTCAAAAGAGCGTTCCAGTCCCAATCCACTCCATCTGCACCCGCACTTGAACCAATGCCAGAACCACTACGTTCAGCTGCAACCACCGTTCTCGACCATCATGACATTGCATCGCAACGTTCCACAATGGACCAAATCGCTTCTGACATCGTGCAACACGGTGTATCACAACCACACATGGACAACAAACACCTCGAACCTACAACTGCCATCAGCGAGCGTACAGTACGTCACGAAAACCCAGACCTCACTCAAACACCTGAACCATCTCGGAATGTACCTCTACCGAAGACTGAGCCTGTAGAGGATGAATTTGATCTGTGAGGGATTTGATGCGAATTGTGGGTGTTGATGAAGCAGGCAGAGGTCCCGTTCTGGGCCCACTTGTCGTTGGCATTCTTTCAATTCCAGAGGCTGACGAAGCCATGTTGGTGGAACAAGACATATCGGATTCAAAACACCATTCAGCCAAAAAACGAGAGAATCAGTACGAGTGGATCCTTCAACAAGCAGAAGAACGTGATTGGTACGTTGACACCATCGCTTGTCCACCAAACAAAATCGACAATGCCGTGTATGGGCAGGGTTTGAACCTGCTCGAAGTTGAGTTGTTTGCTTCAATTCTCAACCGTCACAACGAGAGCATGGCAGCACCATGGACCATCACATTGGACGCTTGCGATGTCAATGAGGAACGCTTCACAAATCGTATTTCTGAACGGCTAAATGAATGGCCCATCTCCGACTCCACATTGCATTCAGAACACAAGGCAGATGCCAACCATCGCATTGTTGGTGGAGCATCGATTGTTGCAAAAGTCGTTCGTGATCGCATCTTGGATGCGTTGCAAGATGACCTAGGATTCAGCATAGGAAGCGGCTATCCATCCGACCCAAATACCGTTGCTGCTTTACCCAAACTCATTGGGCCAAAGGAAATTCATCCAGACTTGCGCTGGTCTTGGGCGACTGTTGAACGATATTGGGCGAAGCACTACGATACCCCACTCCCGCGACGAGCGCCGACTGGAACGACCTTGTTCTCAATGTAATTCCAAGCAACGAATTGATGAATTATCAGCCGCAGGGTTGTTCATGGCCTGGGCCCCTGACGAGGAAACGCAGCAACTGATCTGGCACCTTGCTCTGCAAAATGCGTTTGAATACGAAGGGAAAGGCGCTGCTGGTTCTGTGATTGGACGTATCATGAGCATGCGAACAGATTTGCGACAAT
>DUJC01000103.1:5423-8623 GCA_013330015.1 Candidatus Poseidoniaceae archaeon
ATTCTTGAAGCAGAGGCTGCTCATCTGCTTGAAGGACGACAGAAGCAAGAGAAGAGAGAAGGGCTACCAGAGTTGAAGAACGTCGATGGTAAGAAACCAGTCTTTCGATTCGCACCGAACCCAAACGGACCGCTTTCATTCGGTCATGCACGAGGCATCGTCATCAATGGAACCTATTCAAAAGAACATGAAGGCACACTTATCCTACGTTTTGATGATACCGATACCACGGTCAAGCCACCAGAATTGTCAGCCTATGATTTGATTCCAAAAGAAGTCGAATGGCTCCTTGGTCGTCCTGCAGATCGAATTGTTGTAGCGAGTGATCGTATTCCAAAATATTATGAACATGCTGAGAAGATGTTGAATGAAGGATTTGGATACGTTTGCAAGTGTTCTGCAGAAGCATTCCGTGAGTTCCGTGAATCAAAATCAAACTGTCCATGTCGGGACAAATCTGTTGAAGAGAACATGAGCGATTGGAACAAGATGTTGGATGGGACCTACAAGCCAGGAGACGCAGTTGTTCGAGTCAAGACCGACATGACGCTCAAGAATCCAGCACTACGCGATTGGCCAGCACTTCGAATGCAAGATACTGAAACAAATCCACACCCACGTCCAAACATTGGCTCCAAGTACAAAGTTTGGCCACTTCTCGACTTCCAAAGTGCTGTTGAAGACCATCTACAAGGCGTGACACACATCATTCGTGGAAAGGACCTAATGGATTCCACTCGAAAGCAAACCCTCCTGTACGAGCATTTTGGATGGACCTATCCAGAAACCATCTATTGGGGACGTGTGAAGGTCCATGAGTGGGGTGGTTTCTCAACATCGAAGATGCGAGCATCGATCGAAAACGGAGAATACAGTGGTTGGGATGACCCACGCCTTCCAACCATCCAAGGACTCAAAGCAAGAGGCATCCAAGCAGAAGCTCTTCGAAACTTTTGGATTGAACTCGGCGTAACCCAGAAGGATATCTCTGTTCCACTCGCAACGCTTTTTTCACACAATACGAAGATGATCGATGATGAAGCACCTCGGATGTCCTTCGTTCGAGATTCTGTGGAGGTCCAACTTCATGGAGAAATACCTGAAGCAGTTCACATACCAATCCATCCAAATCATCCAAAGAAGGGAATGAGGAATATATCACTCAATCCGTCTACAATCTTCATCGAATACGATGATGCAAAAGGAACCTATCGGTTGAAAGAATTCGCAGATATTGGTGAACATGGTACCGTTGAGTCGATCGATCGTTCTGACAAACGCCCAATCATTCATTGGACATCGTTGACAAATTCAGTTGAAGCAAACCTCATTATTCCAGATCAGGAAGAAATTAAGATTGTCAAAGGTCGTGCAGAATCCAATGATTATCCAATAGGAACCATTGTCCAGCTCGAACGTATTGGTTATGCAATCATCACAGAAGATGGGTATCTTCTCATGCATGAGTAGGACCTCCAGCGACTTGGCAAAAATCAATTCGTACAATTACTGACGCAAATGTTTGGCCCATCCAACAGATATTTGATTGATAGATACCCACGGATAGGATGGGCTACGAACCTACACAATCGTTTGAGATGTTCAAGAGGATGTTGTGGAGAACCCTCAATAAAGAAAATTAAAGTTTATTCATTGCACCAACTAAAATTTCAACTTCAACCAAGAAGAAGAAGGCTCAATTGCATCACAGCGGCTCCAAAGACTGCACCAACAAGCAGATGTTTAGGGCGATTTTGTTCCCTGGCTTGTGGAATCAATTCATTGTAAGCCACTACTGTCATGATTCCTCCGACAAATGCCAGCGAGCAACCTACCATGAATGGGGTCAAAATCGGGCCAAGAATCAGCAAGGCGAATAAAGCCCCAAGTGGTTCTGTAAAACCAGTTGCCATTGCGATAAGCGTCGCCTTCATTCGACCGCCTCCGCCTGCTTGTATTGGTGCGGCCACCGCAATGCCCTCCGGGATGTTGTGAAGGGCGATTGCGGCCATGAGCACGATACCATACTGAGCTGATTCAAGTACGGCCACGCCCATGGCCAAACCTTCGGGGAAATTGTGAATGGCTAGGGCGATGGCTGTAAGGATGCCAGATTTGTACAATTTTCGTTCTTTTGACATGGAAGAGAGATCTTCGTCCTTGTTCGTGTACATACTCACGGCATAAACGATGCCTACCCCCACACCAAATGAGAGCGTGATAGGGAGGAAGCCGTTTTCCATCGCTTGGCCAAACCACAAATCGAGTACAGAAACCAGGAGCATAACGCCAGCGGCCATGGCGAGCAAAAAGGCCATCATTTCCTGGCTGATTTCTTTTACAAGAAACACAATCAGACCGCCAATCCCAGTAGCAAGGCCTGCGAGCAATGCGAGAACAAATGGAAAGACCCAAGATTCAGACTTGCCCTCCAAGCCCGAAATTTGGATGAGTGGTTCCTCAATGCTCTCATGACCTCCTTGAGCAACAAGGATTTGAAGGACGATTTCTACTGTTAACCCTAACCCATCTTGGTGAACAACATCTGGAACGTCGGTTGGACGATGGTATTCATTGTATTCCCACCCGTAAAACCCGACGGTTGTGGTCCCATGATGGTTAAATGAACGGTGATCGCTGTTTCCACCAAATTCATTCAAGAGGACGTTGGCATCGTAATCTGCCCATGCCTCATGCCCTAACACCGAACGTTGAATCTTAGAAATCGACTCGACGAGGTTTTGATCTGAGGTTTCAATGCCGAGCGTTCCAAGTCCTATTGAGGGATTGAGATTCGTTGAATCAAGATTAATGTACAGGTCAAGGTCGTCGACTTTCTCGGTATAGGATTCTATGTAGGCTTGACTTCCCAATAACCCTAACTCTTCACCGCCCCATGTGGCAAAGGTAACGGTCGATTCAAGATTGAGTTCGCTCAATTGAGTGGCAACCTCGAAAAGTTGGGCGACGCCGACAGCGTTGTCTACGGCGCCAGGGCTGATGTATACTGAATCATGATGCGCGCCAACCAAGATCTCTCCATCCCCGTGGCCAGGGAGTTCCCCCGTCACCACTTTCACGCTTCTCATACCAACGTTATTTCCTTCCCAGAATCCGTCCAGAGAGGCATACAATGTGGGGTCGCTTGCAGCCTGTTCGATGTAATCATGGAACTTCATTGCAACGCTTTCTGCGATGTA
>DUJC01000047.1:0-440 GCA_013330015.1 Candidatus Poseidoniaceae archaeon
TTCAAAGGACTTCCCCTTAGCGAGGTTGTTGGCGTCCACATGGTAATGAAACTATGTCTTCTTGTTCCGCTTGCATCGGGAGAAGAGGTCCGGCAGGTTCTTCTCGAACAAGAATGTCTTGACCGAGCGTTCACACCAAGACGAATCGGGGATGAACTCGCGCTACCTGTTCACGAAGGGTTTCTTTCAGATGCGATTGATATGGAGCATCGACTCGAACAGGTGGACGTTGAACCAGCGCCACCTGCGATTGACCCGCACAGCCGACTGTACAACACCATTGCATCCTTGTCAGGTGTAAGTGAGGCTCTGTTGCAATCCGTTCCGAAAAAATGGGAACGTCTTGATGACCTCATCCTCTTTCCCAAAGATGCGTTTCAAGAACAAGGTTGGGAATCACTCATTCTCCAATATCCTGAATTTTTTTCCATTGTTGCACG
>DUJC01000047.1:829-7596 GCA_013330015.1 Candidatus Poseidoniaceae archaeon
CTGCTCAGGTCGAGTTGCTCTACGGGGAAAATGGGTGGGTGGAAGTGAAAGACAACGGACTTGTCTACGGATTTGATGCGACGAAAGTCATGTATTCGTCTGGAAATGTCACAGAGCGTCATCGAATGGCAACATTGCAGGCAGAAGGAGACTTTGTTATCGATGCGTATGCCGGCATTGGCTATTATACAATGCAACTTCTTGTTCACGCCAATGTTGGTCATGTACATGCTTGTGAAATCAATCCAAACAGCCTCCATGCACTTGAGTGGTCGGCAAGGAAGAACAATGTTCATTCCAGATTGACGGTTCATCCGGGCGATAATCAGGTCACGTTGCAAGAACTCAAAGGAACCGCAGATCGTGTTCTCCTCGGCTATTTACCAAGTTCAGAACCAACTTGGGAACCTGCGATTCATTCATTGAAGGAAACAGGAGGAACACTCCACATTCACATGAACGTTGAGGAGGAACAAATCGATGCATGGTGTGATGAAACCATGCACAAATGCCTGCAATTCGCCAGCAAAGCTGGTCGACATTGGGAAGTTGTTTCTCATCACCTCGAGAAGGTGAAGTGGTATGCTCCTCGAATTCGTCACGTCGTCTTAGACGTGTCTTTTTCTTCGATTAATTCGGCTTCGTAAATCGGAGCTTCTTCCGACTTGTTCTTGATGATCACGTAGCCAATACCAAGAGCAACCAAAACAAACAAACCAGCGAAGACAACGGTTGTTCCAATACTTGATTCCGTTTCTTCTGATGAGGTTTGCATCGAAAGTTCGCCATCAGGATCGGCGACACCGATCATCGTAATGCCGTTGATTTTGGTTTCGTAAACAGGACGTCCCGCTGAAGAGAACGGATTGTCCAAATCGGTTCCAGTAGGATCGTCCGATGTCGGAACTTCAGCAATCGCACGCACGTGACTCATACCATCGCGAACAATACCGAAGGTTGCGTATCCTCCATCATCTCGATTTTCAGGGTCCAAACCATGCGCTTCGGTTTCTGCAATGTACCATTGTGAATCGGCAGAATCCTCTTCCATTCCCCGAGCCATGCCGATGGCTCCATCAACATGGCTGAGATTCTCGTTGTGTTCGAGAGGGATGGTTTCTCCAGTCCCTCCACTTCCGCATTGCGCAGGCAAACCGGGAACATATACGCCATTTGTTTTGCATTCAGGGTCACCTGATTGTGTGACAAAGTCGTTGATGACGCGATGGAAGAAGATACCATCATAAATCCCGTCTTCAATGTGTTCAATCATGTTTTCAACAGTGATTGGAGCCCATTGAGGAAACAGTTCGATAACGATGGTTCCAGATACCTCGCTTTGGAAATGCCCAGGCGTGTACGTCACATCGATTGCAAAAACAGGATCTCCAAAGTATGAATATTGCATTGGTGTGTCTTCCACAACAGGACCGTCGGTCCATGTTGATGGATCAATTCCGTTGCTTTTCCAAGCAGGCTCTTCCTCACCCGTTGCTGTCACTGGAAGGAGTATGAATACAAGGAAACAAGACAGGTAGGTCCTGTATCTTGATGCCTTGCCCATGTTGAAACGATGTCTACCCTGTTCATCAATCATTTGACGTGGATTCCAGATAAATCACAACTAATTGTGTGCATATCAAGCGATGTGCATCGAAAAGAAGTGTCGAAATGTATTCTGGAATCAGGATTCATCCTCGAAGGAGGTCTGTCGGGCTCGCTCCATTGCCTCGTCACTTGTGAACCAAAATGTTGGTGTCTCTCCCAAATCTTCATCCCAACGTTGAACAGCACGAGCAAACATTTCGCCTTCTGTATACGCTTCACACCATTTCAGGCACCAATCGGCTTGCTTGACCATTGCTTCATCATCAGGAGAGGTTCGCTTCAAAACCTCGGCTTGTAATGCAATGGTCATAACCCAAATTGGAGCAAGCGCATAGGTTGCAAAGGGGTTGCGCTCCATATCGACATTTCGATACTCGGTCCAAAGAGAGAATACTTGATCGTAAAGAAAACCAATTGTAAGAACAGCTAACATGACGGTGAAAAAGATGACAGTAAGTGCGAAATACGTACTCGATATACCAAAGAATTCGTTCGGAAAACAAGGCCCTGCATTGCATTCTGCAGTGAATCTCCAGTTGATTAGTGGCCAAACAAGGAGGGTGATGGTTGTCCCCCACAACAAGAGGCTTACAACGGCCTGAGATTGTTGCATTCTCCAGTATTGCCTCATAGCCCATTTTTTGAAAAATGAAACCCCTTCAGGACTTTCTGTCATGTTGATAACACTGGCTCCATCATTAAATAACCAATCCCCTTAATCGCAGGATAGCATAGAAAGCGAGCGATTTCTGTCAAGTCCAGCAGGCTATATCAGAAGATTCAACTGTTGTTTGCATAGGTTTGGTCATAAATGAACAGGCGATGTTGTTGACGAAACGCCATATCCTCTTCATCCCCCGATGACATCCATAAATGCGGTTTTGCCCATCACAATTCAGTCGTGCCATCTCCCCGCGAACGAATGAAATCTGTGTCATCTGTACACCAAAACAGTAAAATTCAGTTTTGTGGGGTTGCAATTAAGACTACAGATACACCGTGTCTTGACAGCATTCTCCTTCTATTTTGGCTTCCGACGATTGCCATGAATTTGTTATAAGCCCTGGATAGAATGTCCATCCTCTGTTCTTCACCAATCATGTGTACTTTTTCCACTTTGAATCCTGCGGCTGTGGTTAATCGGGCTATTGTATAAGGACTGAACCAGAATCTGTGGTCTGAATTGACATTCTCAATTCCATTTCTCCATGCTCTTTGTGCAACACTTGAGAAAGCATTTGGAACTGTAATGATGATTCGATCATAGAGGTGCCCGAGTGTATCATTGAGATGTGTGAGGAATTGCCCGGGGTTGTCTAAATGTTCCACTACCTCTGCTAGTAGAACGAAATCATAGTGGCGCCCCTCTGAGAAGTTTTCAGTCTCACTGTCGACTTCAAGGATATCGCAAATATGGAGATCTGGGATATCGTACTTTCCTTGTAGGTGTTTGATTGCTTCGTCGTTGAGATCGATGCCAGTAACACTTTTTGATTTCTTAATCAGGGCGCTGTGTAGGTGTTGACCTGCTGCAATCTTTGCATCAATAACATCTAGATGATCGGCGCATCCGATGTGGAGAACCGTCTTGTTTTCAAGTAATGAGCCGAGAAATGTAACACGATTGGTTGGGGTTTTAACATCCACATGGGTGATTGGAAATGATAAACTGGTATCGAGAGTTTCTCCGGTGAGAAACGGGCGAATTTCATCGAAATGAGATTCTTGCATAAGGAGGGCTCCTCTTGAGTCATATTTCATGATACCTTTCAAATCTCATTTGTAATTTCATCAATGATCGAGATGAATTTTTGGGCATTTATTGTTGAATCGAAGTTTTCTGATTGGATGATGTTCACTTTTTCTCTCATCTGTGAGTCTTCGGACCATTCGTTGATAATCTTGGCAATATCTTCAGAGTTGGAGTCAGATGGAATAATGTGTTCTTTCAATACAATCTCACTGTTACCACCTACATCCGTTGCAACAACTGGAATGCCATGGGAGTAAGCTTCCATAATCGACACTGGAACGCCCTCAGATGAACTGGTGTTCAACATCAAATCAATCGGTTCTGTCTTCAAGTATTGAAGAACGGAATGATGTGGCAATTTTCCGAGAAACTCAACCTCAATATGGGGCGGGAGATCTGTCAAATAACTCATGATATTGTTTCTTTCAGGACCATCACCAATGTGAGTCCAACGAATTTTCCGTGTAATGAAGGGCATGGCTTGTGCTATGAGTTGTACACGTTTTACTTCAACAAGTGAGCTTAGCGATAGTATCTGAAGGGTTTCAGTTGTGTTTTTTGGATTTTTGATATCTGTAGAAACAACACCCAAACGATGTGTTTGAATTCGATCATGAAATTCAGGAAATGTAGTTCTCAAGTGATCCCTTCCGGCATCCGAAACAGAGAGAACTCTGTCCATGCGATGAAGGGCCCATTCCTGTAGTGGGAGATGGGGGTAGTTTACTCTCGATGCGTAAATGTCACCTCCATGGGCAAAAGAGATGGTCTTGATTTCGGTGCGATTTTCAGTAAGAAGGGCTGCAATAGTTGCTGGACGGTTTGCCCAATATGCAACAATTATGTCATTATTTGATAGGGTAATTGTTCGAGCGATTGTATCCTTTAGGAGAAGAGATTGGGCTAATTCTCCAATAATTATCGACCACGGAAGTGATGGCTTTCTCGATCTTTCGGAACGAAGAATATCGGGTCGGCTTAGACCTTTGATGGCGCGTCTAAATTTACCCCAACTATTCCATGCCTTAACAGCCAATGTAACTGGCTTAATGTTGACACTAATCTTTGGTGAGATTGAATATGGTACGGATGATTCCTCAAAATCCAGTCCCACAGGAACAACAATAATTTCGTCAATGTGTTTCGATAACGCTTCAATATCTGATGTAAGGAACGTTTCTCCAGGGGGGTAAGGCCAATGATCGGTCAGAAAAATGAGTCTCATGCTTCCCTCAGCCCTTCCTCTCTCTCATCGATGACCGGTTGTTTTCTTGAGTCGCTGACTGCGAATCCTGTGTGAGATTGACGGCCATCTTCATCACCACTGCCGAGGCGTTC
Source organism: Candidatus Poseidoniaceae archaeon (assembly GCA_013330015.1). Taxonomy (GTDB): domain Archaea; phylum Thermoplasmatota; class Poseidoniia; order Poseidoniales; family Poseidoniaceae; genus MGIIa-L2; species MGIIa-L2 sp8574u. The sequence continues at coordinate 5,529 of DUJC01000047.1, forward strand.
TTATATTATCCTTAAGCGTTGAGCGTAAGAAAGTGATGACTGTTGGCCGCTAAAGTTTGCTAAATAAGTCTTCAAGGCCGGTTCGGAAAGCCGCAACAGAGCGTCGATGATCAACCATATGGGTGTGCTTTCGAGCCAGCGCCCCATAGCGATCGCTATCCTCATAAACGGCCATCAGGGCATCAATGACTGCGTCCGTATCGTGACCATCGTCCACCAGAATGCCTCCCTCGCCCAACGCTTCTTTTTGCGAGCCAACGTCGGAAGTCACACTTGGTACACCGAACAAGCCTGCTTCTCCTATGACCCGTCCCCATGTTCCTGTCCTCTCAAATAGAATAAGATGGATATCAATTTTCGAGAAGAACGCTGCTGCATCAATGTAGCCAAGAATCCGTGCGTTTGGATGGTGAGCGAGCTCTTGCGAATACGTATTATCTCCTGCGATCAGAACTTCTGCCTCGGGCCATCGTTCGAGCAACCTAGGTAGGATGCGTTGATACATTCGAAACCCCTTTTCAGGGACCACTCCCATAATCCCGATGGTTGGTTGAGAACCAGCAGGTCGCTTCGCTTGCTCAGCCAAACGCAAAGCGTTGACCTCTTCTATGCTTCCAAAGCGTCGATTAAAATCGATTGGCAACGGCACGTTATGACCTTTCTGAATGGAAAAACGTGATTCGATATCAGCGAGCAAACCCTCTCCAGCTGCACACACGAGGGCTGCGCCCTCCATTACGGGGCGAAAGCGTTCCTCAAGGAGGAAAGGCTTGTCATCCCGAACGAACATGACATAAGGCATTCCACGGGAAGCAAACGCTTCTGCGGCCCCTGGTGCCCAATCAAGTTGAGTCAAGCCAATACCGCCTTCTACATCGTGTTTATCCAACCATGAACCAACTTGTGCGGCGAATTGGGAACTTCGCTTTGCAATGTGTCGGTCAAGAGCCCACTTTCTACGTCTGAGTTCTCCTTTACGCTCTCGCAGGACCCATGCGACCTTCGACCAGAATCCTTCGATTGAGAGGTTTGTGGTTTCAAATTTCACCTCGGGTTCTAGTAAACCAATCGGATTGCCTCGATCGTGACTAGCAAATGCACTCACCGTCCATGCTGGATGCGTTGGAGCGGCCTCAGAAGGCAACATTGGTACAAATGTTGGTGCAGTTTCGAGAGTGGGCCCTGGTACAGCGATACCATTGAGCAATGCCGCCAAAGAGCGCTCTGCACCACCTCCGGGCGGGTCGATATCCCGCACCGCGGCAAAAAGACGGCGAGTGCTCATACCTCTGCCTTGACACCAACCTCTTTGAGCGTTGTGGGCTCAAAACAGCTCCATCCAAATCACACGAAACAGGCCCTCAACGAACCTTGTCCAAGAAGGTTTTCGATTCCTTTCTGCCTCAACATCGTCGCGTCAGAATCGCCACCCTCTTCTATGTCCTACGACTGGACATGTCATGGCTGAGGACATCCTCGAAGCAGAAGTCTTCGATTCTTCCTCATTGCGAAGTCAAACACAATTGAACATCTCGCTTTCAGCGACCATCGCGTTTTGTATCATCTTCTTGTTCCTTTCAATAACGTTCGGTGAAGCACTAACCAACGAAAATGAAGTGGAAAATACCTACGATTGGTGGGATGTACCACTCCATGAGCGACACATGATGGATCTGCCAATGGATACGATGCGGGCACAACTTCCAGAGAATGGGACCTACGACGTTTTGCCGTTGACGGAACATTTCATCGCGGTCGATTTGCCTGCATCAGAACAAGACGCTGGGTATCCCGATGATGCAAAAATGCACGTCGCTTTGTGGCTACCTGATGTTGAAGAGGGTGTCAAAGTCCCTGTGATCATGACCATTCATCCTTACTATGACTTTGGCGGCGAAGGTATGCCGGGTATTGGTGACGACTCAAATCCGAATACCATTCCGGACGGTGGTGTCGGTCAATGGGTGTACGATACCTTTGTTCCACACGGATATGCACTTGCTCAAGCAAGTACATTTGGAACAGGAAAATCAACCCACTGTCAAGATGTCAAAGGCCTTGGAGAACA
>DUJC01000047.1:7996-11102 GCA_013330015.1 Candidatus Poseidoniaceae archaeon
ATGGGCAAATCCTATGCTGGAACGACCAATTGGGAGGCTGCGCAACAACCTAGCGAGCATCTGAAGACGATTGTTCCGATTTCAGGTTCGATTGGTGTGCAAGAAATGTTCTATCGAAACGGATCATCTGAAGCACGTGCAATGGGGTATGATGCTGCCTATCAGGCTGCAACGACAGACCTGACGACCGATGATATGAGAGTTTGTTCAGATGACCTTGTTGGTCCACTCAACCCGTGGTCGACCTATGCTTTTGCTGAGTTTGGTGGAGCAGAATGGAACGATTATTGGGACGAACGTCGTCATCTTCCAGATGTTCTCGAAAACTATCGAGGAAGCGTCTATCTCGTCTGGGGACTGCAGGATTGGAACGTTGATCCATACCACGCCTTCCCAACCTATCAGTTGATGCGAGATGCTGGCATCAATGCTCGAGCAATTGCGGGACAATGGGCACACAATTATCCAGATCAACCCGACAGACACAGTTCACTCGGAAGCGGTTACGGAGGTGAAGCCTATCCGAACATGAGTCGAATGGATTGGGCTGTTGAACTCTACGGTTGGTTCCAGTATTATCTCAAGGATATCGGAGAAGAACCTGAACCGATGGTCCAGATTCAAACGCATGATGGTCAGTGGCACGTTGAAGAGACTTGGCCTCCGGAAGACATGACATGGCACATGGGGTCGATTGGAGCCGAATGGAGCGGCGATGGAATCGTTACTGGTTTGGGAGGCTCTGTGACATTAACGAGCCAAGTCTACGAGGATGGCTTGCATATCTCAGGGCTACCAACATTGCATCTTGATGTGTCAACACAGGCGTGCAATGGCGGACAAATCTTTGCAACATTGTACGATGATACGCTCGACCTCCGGCTTGGTCATGCGACCATGGACCTACGTTACCGAGAAGGAGGTTACGATGCAAATCCTGTTGCTCCTCTTTCCTCCTATACCATGCTGATGGAATTCAATCCTCTCGACGTCATCGTTCCTGCTGGACATACACTCCGCATCGAATTAACAGAAGCTGGTGAGGATTACTTGCCTGGTCCATGCGCAACCAACCCATTGGGTGGATTGTCCATCGACGGTGGGACCATTGGACTGCCACTGATTGACCGTCCAGTTGATCATGGAGCGTGGTTCCTAGCTCCACCATGGTGGGAGCAACAACCAATTCCGTCGTGATCAGCCTTCGTCCTCTTCCCAAGGCAGCCAATCAGGCTCTCCTTCTGGACGATACCACCAGTAGCCATCGTCGTCTTGGAACCATTCTGTTCCATCTTCATCGATGGAATAATTCTCGTCGTCTTCAAAGGATTCTTCTTCCTCTTCTTCAACATCGGTCGGGTCAGCAAGTCCCGATTCCTGTGAAATCATTGCCTTAACATTCTGCAATTCGTCTTCTTCATCAGTGAAGACTCGATTCTCAGTTCGAATGGTAGCATGGTGATCACCAGCTTGGATGGCTTCATCCGAATCGGCATAGAAATCCTCCGTCATACGTGCCTTGAATTCATCAAATTCATCACGTCCAAAACTACCCGTGAATTCTTTTCCTGATGCTGTCATCAACTCGTCCAAGTTCTTGCGCTTGCCTAGATTCAATTCAGGGGCGTCCGGCGCGTCGTTGGCATAAAATGCATCTTCTTCGGCGAACTTCGGGAACGAACGTCCCTTCGGATCTGCCTCTTCAATGGCTTCGATAACAAGATCATGCTCGTCTTCGTCAATTTCCTCTTCCTCGTAAGCTGTTCCAACCACATCAACGAGTTTCTTGAGTACTTTTCCGAGCTTCCGCTCATCATCAGCGTGTTCATTTGCAAGTTTTTCGACTTGCTTGAGAAGACGTTCGTATGGCGTTCCGGTGAGGGCACCCAAGAAACGGCCAAACCCTCCTCGCTTCTTCGCCATGAGAAGGACATACACTCCAGTGTTTTCAAGGATTCTCCTACAAGCGCCCCTTGATGAAGGATGATGCAGTGGAAGGTGCGTGGTCGAAACCTGGTTGGTTGATGCGATGCGTTCCTACAACGCAGAATCGTATTCGATGAGGCATGCCTATGCGGCACAATTGCACCTTCCCGGGCCTGTTTTTCGTGAACTCGTCGTGTGGGCGCTTCAGTCGCTGCCCGATGAAATTCTCGTCGGTCTCGATGTTGACCCAAATCGAAAACACATCGGTGAAGTCGAATCTACCTTTGAAGGTCAAGAGCATGTTTCCAACCTCTTTGGAGGTCAAGGCTACGTCATCAAGGAGGCTCATGTCGTCAACCGAGGCGATTCCTATTCCGTTCATCATCTCCCAGAAGAATGGACCGATGATCTCTTTTCAGGACAACGTGGTTCTCGAGCAGGCCGATTCACACACTGGTTGCATACGCATCCGAATGCTCCTGCGATTCCGAGTGGAGCAGACACAGATGCTGCACAAGAAACCACAGGCGTCGACATGATTCTTGGACTGCGATTTTCACCAGAGGGGCCACTCCCCTGGTTTGATGATGTTGATGGAACGCGTCGTAGTCTCGGGACAGAACATGCACCCAAAACAAAACGATCTTGGTTTTCCAGAAAGGAACTGCCTGTTCTTGGCATTGCACCAACAGGCCATTCCATCCACGACATCCAATTGATTGCATTTCACAAAACGGGCTTAGGCGTTAATGTACTGCTCATTGATGAGAGCGGTTATCCATACGGATGGGATGAGTTGATTCAACCTACAAGTTGATCGTAAATTCGTTCCAATCGTTCTGGATTCACACCCATATCACCAAGTCCTAAACGAGACTGGGAATGAAGTTCAATGTTGACGGTGTCTTCATCGACTTGCTCAATGGAAACCAAGACATCATCTGGGAACAGCCAAAATGGAGTACGTTCAACGAAATGGACATAATACAAGGAATCCGAAGTATTCTCAACGAGGATTTCACAATCGTACTCCGTAATGTAGACGGTTAGCTCCGAACGAATGTCCTCCATCGAACGATCAATGATTGTTGAGCTTCCATCCATTCGATAGTTAGCATTTCCACCAAGGTGCGCACAATTCGCACTGCCTTCTGGACAGGCTTCCATCGAAGAGATGGAC
>DUJC01000047.1:11501-13288 GCA_013330015.1 Candidatus Poseidoniaceae archaeon
ACCAACAGCAATGCCTTACTTGCAGTAGGATGCATGGTAAACCCCGATTATGGCGTTCCATCCGGTTTCCATCCTCTTAATGCGTAGTATTTCTCCATGCAGGCTTTTTCATCGTCATCATCAACAAACGAGACCATGCCTGCTGCAACACCAGCAGGAATGGGTTCCTTACGCAAGCGCCATGACAGAAGGTCTGCAACCATTGGCTCAACACCAATTCGACGCCAATGCTCGACATTCCATTTTCGTGCTAGATTCCATTGCAAACTCGCCCTTTGCATCAAATCGTCCCAAGAAGCGTCATCTCCCGTGATTGCATTCCATGCATCCAACATGACTTCATCCGGCGTTGCACCTTTCGCAAATGCGCACAAAATCATTGAATCTCGAATGACAATACTGTTCTGACTTTCAATCAATTCTTCCATCAAGTCAACAGCAGATGCGTTCGGCAATCCCGTCGGTTCCTTGTAGCCAGCACGCATGTGAGACGCTCCTACGTTTGCAGTCATGTATGCCATGGCGTTGCCTCGCTTTCCTCGCGGATCCCATGCCGGTAAATCGAGGCCCTTGCAATGGGCTGTCAATTTGGTTGCAGGGTGGCCCGTAACTCGCTCAACATATTCTGAAAACGCTACTGCTCCGGAACCGAGCACGGAAAACAATTCTTTAGATCCAGGTTGAGAGTTTGCAAGCATTGCAAGGGCAAGAGGTGGCAGTTCTGGAATTCCGAATTGCCACGGAACAACATCACCTTGCTTGTATCGACCAAAGTCGAATGGAGCATGAAAATGGTCCGACCAATTATCAGGAAGCCAACCATGTTCAGCCAATTCACACACGATGGAAAGAGCAGCTCCGCCAGAGATGGTATCAATTCCCAGGCGGTTACAGGCATCGTTTCCGTCCATAACATCGAGCGAACTGGTCAATCCCAAATTCGCACCGAGCATGGCTAGAGTTTCGTATTCTGGACGATCCACGCGATCCAAATGTATAGGGCGCTTGCGAATTTTCTCACCATCAATTGTTGGCCGATCAGCGGCTTCACAAGCGATCGGACAAGGTGCACAGCATGCTGATTGTTTTGCATCAGGCAAGGATTCGTGCCAGTGTTCACCAGACAACTCATGCGCATCGAGTTTGGTGGTGATGGTCACTGCAGTTCCTGTAGCAGGAACAACTCCACCTTGACCACCGCTCACTTTCAGTTCCGAAAACGCTGGAATCATGGCATTGGTCGAACTGTAATTGGCAGTAGGCATACGACCGTTTGCTGAAGCATAAATCGGCCCTCTGCTTGTTCCAAACGCATAGAATGGATCACCTGAACGTCGTCGTAGTCCCATTTCTTGGCGCTGAACTTTGATCGCAGATTTGAGGCTGGCTTCACTTGCGAATCGAACCTTCTCTTTGGTCGTAGATTTGACTGTTACCGCCTTGAGGTTCTTGAAACCGAATGCAGCACCGGTACCGCCTCGACCGGCAGCTCTTCGACCTGCCGTAAGTGGGCTTGCGATGCGAATCCCATGTTCACCTGCCGGTCCGATGGAAAGACACTCGCCTTTGTCATCAAGCGCTTGTTCGACTTGCCAAGTCGTCATGCCTTGCAACTCGCTTGCCTCATGCAGTTCCGCACAACCGTCCACAATCTCTAGTCGACAGAGATGCTCAGAGGCACCCGTGATGAACAATCCATCCCAACCTGCTTGACGAAGGACGTGCCCAATGTTTCCGCCAATGTACGTATCGATGTACAGGTCGGTAAGAGGGGAACGTGTGACAAC
>DUJC01000047.1:13678-14054 GCA_013330015.1 Candidatus Poseidoniaceae archaeon
GAGAGGACTTGTTGGGTGTCGGGCAACGTCAACTCGATCGAGAACAGGATGTTGGAGCTGCATGGCTGCCTCGTAATCGGTGGTATCCCATTCAACGAGCAAGCGCGTTGCAAGGCCTTTCCCACCCATCGACTCAATCAACCAATCGTGTGGAATCTCTTTGACTTGAACGGTCCCTTTCGTTAAATCAACCCAGAGTACACGTCCAGGGAAACCATCGAAGCGCCAATCGAGCAACATAACATCACCCCATTGTTCGCTTCCATACTCCATCCTGCAATTCGTACATCATTGGAACTCCGGTTGGCACTTCCAATCCAAGAACTTCTTCCTTACTCAAGCCTTCAAGATGCATGATGATGCTTCGAAGAGAGTT
>DUJC01000179.1 GCA_013330015.1 Candidatus Poseidoniaceae archaeon
CTGAACGTGTTTCGGCATTGTGGCAGAAAAGAGAAGCGTTTGGTGGTCGGGATTCATCTGGTCAACGATGTATTCGAGATCGTCTGCGAATCCCATGCTCAGCATTTCATCGGCTTCATCGAGGACGAGAACATCGTATTGATTGAGGTCAACATTGCCTCGCTCCATGTGGTCGCAGATACGGCCCGGTGTGGCGACCAAAATGGCATCAGGCCATTCGGTCAATTGCTGAATTTGCTTTTTCATCGAGGCACCTCCAATCAGTGCAGTAGCGATGTTGTCAAGCCCACTTAATCGTTCGATTTCATTGACGACTTGCAGGGCTAACTCTCGAGTAGGGCAGATAATGACACCTGGTTTGTGTGTTTGTAGAATAGGGAGAACGAAGGCCGCCGTCTTTCCAGTTCCTGTGCGTGCAGTGGCGAGAACGTCTCGTCCCGCAATCGCTGGTGGTATTGCCATGGCCTGAACGGGAGTTGCAAATTCATATCCGAGGGCATCCAATCGGTCGAGGAGATGAGCCTCAAGTTCGAGGCTCTCAAAGGTGGTTGAATCGGACATCTTGCACACCGCTAGGCGTGCCCCAGCAATTTGCCCTGCTGGCCTCCCTCGTTTAAGCGCGCCCTATGGATTGTGGCTTTGCATCGTGTTTGACACGATTGTCATCCTTTCCGCTTCTCAACGATGTGAAGATCGGTGATTTTGGCGTTCGGATATTGGCCATCCTCATCCTTCTCGAAGGATTTGATCATGTCAAGAACGCACAGTAGACCTGCGCTGACACCAGTGATGGCTTCCATCTCGATGCCAGTCTTGTAGTGCGCTGAAACGTGAACTGTGCAACGAAGTGAGGTTCCTTCCCATGCCCAATCAACTTTGCAGCCTTCCAACGGAATAGGATGACAGTGAGGGATAATTCGAGGTGTTTCCTTGACGGCTTGAATGGCAGCGATGGTTGATGCTTCGATAACATCCCCTTTCTTGACCATCTTATCGACAATGGCTTGTTTGGTTGCTGCTTGAAGATGTAGGAGGCCTGTGGCGGTTGCTTTCCGCTCGACAACTGGCTTTGTTCCGATCTCGACGATACCTTGTATTTCCTTGTCCATGTTCATCCCAATCCTGCTTTCCAAGTCGATCCTTGAGAGGTCACTTCACGCTTCCACAACGGGGCCTGTTTCTTGAGCTCATCGATGAGCCATTCACATGCTCGAAATGCCTCCTTACGATGAGGGCTTGCAACGTGTATGCTGACGATCGATTCTTGTGGTTCGACACGTCCAGTTCGATGTGCCATGGCTACTGATAAGGTTCCGAATGTGTCGCACGCTTGGTTGGCTAAATCTCGAAGCACCGGCCCGAGCTTCTCTTGCCATGCATCGAACTCAAGAGCGTAGACCTCTGCATCGCCTTCCGTCCCTCGAGTGATGCCGAGGAAAGAGACGATAGCGCCGCATCCCTTTGTTTCGAGTTGCTCTCGTAACGCATTGTGATCGAGGGCGTCAATCGCCTCTTCGATGATGATGTGGCGCCTCATGGTGATGCGAAGGGAGCGCATGATTCAAGGGTAACGGCTCGATGGGGCAACATGGCCGATAGCGCTGACTCGACCAAACCCATCCACATCATGGGTGCTGGATTGTCGGGTCTGGCTGCAGCAACCATCCTTGCGAAAGCAGGTAAAGAGGTTCATGTTCACGATGTTCGCAGCGATTCTGGAGCACGATTTGATGGGGATTTCCAAGCTCTCGAGAATTGGTCGATGGACGTTGATTTCTTTGACCAATTGAAGGAGTGGGGCTTCGATGCATCAGAATTTCAAGCCACTGAATTCCAAGTTGTTGATCTGATTCATCCAGATGATGTCATTACGCAACCAAAGAGCAATCGTGTTGCCTATCGAATCGTCGAGCGAGGTACATCAGATCACACCATCGACCAAGGAATGAAGCGTCAAGCCATGGCTGCAGGAGCAACAATTCATTACAAATCTCGAGTTAAGGAAGAGGATTGTACCATCATCGCTTGTGGCCCAAAAGGGACATCAGCTGTGGCATATGGCGAGATTTTCAAAACCTCACATCCCAATCACATCGCGTTTCAATTGAACGACAAACTCGCACCAGGAGCGTATTCTTACCTCATCATCGTCGACGGCGTCGGCCTCATCTGTACGTGTTTGTGGAGAAAGCAATCCAAGAATGAACGCTTCCTCAATGAGACCATCGCATGGTACGAAAAGCACTATCCGAACCTTGACCGAACGCCCATCAAGCGCGTCGGTGGGAAAGGTGATTTTACCATCAACCAACGTTACAAGCAAGATGGTCGATACTACGTCGGAGAGTCAGGTGGCCTCCAGGATTTCATGTGGGGATTCGGTATGCGCATGGCGGTCTGGTCCGGCGTTTTAGCTGCGAAGGATCTGCTTGGGGAGTGCGATTATGAAACCGAGGTTCGCAAGCAATTGCTGCCATATGTTCGTACAAGTGTTGCCAATCGATGGCTGATGAACCGTGTTGGTGATGGTATGTTCAAACGAATGTGTCGTGCTTGGATGAAGGATCAAAAGAAACGAAATGATGGTCTTGTTTGGATTGGAAAGTTGTTCCGACCTCGCTGGTACAAAACGCTCCTGTATCACATGGTTACCCCGTTCATGCTGACCAAAGATCCGAAGGCGATGGGTCGTGGTGTTCGACGCATGCCGTTCCGAAAGGCCAAAGCGAGAGATGTGTGGGAACAGTCCCCTGAAGCAGCCTCCATCGGAGAGAAGTGGAATGAAGTTCGACGAGGTGGAGGTAAAGTTTCGTTTGCTAACGACTCGGATGAGGCGAGCATTTCCAGCGAGTAGACGCGACGATTCGTTCATAATGCGAATCGTTTTCGGACAAATATGAGCGACCTCAATTTCGAAGCCATGCCCAACAAACTCGTGAACTATGCTACTCTCGATGGTATTGCCGTCATCGAATTAGCGAGTGATGCTGCAGGAGCACCACTGACCGAAACCAACGATCGTTCTCCGAACACGTACACACACGAGATGATGAGCGACCTTGACGATGCAATCATCAAGGCACGATTCGATGACGACGTCTCCTGCATTGTTTTGACTGGTAACGGGTCCTCTTTCTTCTCCGCAGGTGCATCCATTCAAATGCTCAACAGCGTATCGCCTGGTTTCAAGTACAATTTCTGTCTTCACGCCAACGAAACACTCTCCCGTCTTGAGCAGACCTCGAAGTTGGTCGTTTGCGCCATCAACGGTCACGCAGTCGGTGGCGGTCTTGAAATCGCTATGGCAGCTGACATTCGCATTGCTCGCAAGAACTCTGGAAAGGTCGGTCTACCTGAGATCAACCTTGGTGTTCTCGCAGGTACTGGTGGAACCGCACGATTGACTCGCCTCATTGGAAAGGCCAAGGCGCTAGAGATGATGGTTACGGGTGAACTAATGTCCTTCGAGGATGCACATGCACACAACCTCATCAACCACATCTGGGAAGGCGACGCTGCTGACTTCCGCCGAGACATTCTCGACTGGTGCGGCCAGTTTACACTACCAAACAAGGCAACAAAGGCTGTTGGAAACATCAAGCGTTCCTGCCAGACTGGACCAGAAATTCCATTCGAGTACCATCTTGCTCTTGAGCGAGAGTTGCAAGCTGCACTGTTCAACTCGAGCGATGCGAAGGAAGGAATTGCAGCATACGTCGAAAAGCGTGTTGCAAACTTCACCGGTGAATGAGCGTGAATGGAATGTCCGATTATCACATTCCTGCTGACGTACCCGATGACCTTGCAGACACGTATCTTGAGAACTTGATGGCTGCTACATGCGGCACTGGTTCGATGAATCTGTTTGCGTGCGATCAAAAAATCGAGCACTTGAATGATGACTTCTACGATGGTGGAGATTCAATCCCACTTTCATCCAACGACCCTGGCCATCTTTTCGAAATTGGAGCACAAGCTCATCGAGAAGGTACAGTTGGTGTTCTCGCTGCACAAGGAGGGCTCATCTCCTTGTATGGCCGTGACCATCCTGATGTTCCTTATTTGGTAAAACTGAACTCCAAGTCACACTTGGTCAAGACCAAGCAACGCGATCCAATCAGTCTCGCCATGTGGGACATGGACGATGTCATGTCTCTCGTTTCCAACGGTCTGAATGTTGTTGGAATCGGTTACACCGTGTACATCGGTAGCGAATACGAGCATGAAATGATGACAGAAGCTGCGCATTTCATTCGTCAAGCCCACGAAGAAGGCATGATTGCAGTCGTTTGGATGTATCCTCGAGGCAAAGCGGTTGAGGATGAGAAAGATCCACAGTTGATTTCTGGTGCTGCAGGTGTTGCAGCATGCATTGGTGCTGACTTTGCAAAGGTCAACTACCCTCGTGCATGGGATGGAATGACGCAACCAGAATCGCTGAAAGTTGCAGTTGAGGCTGCAGGCCGATGTGGAATCATTTGCTCAGGAGGCGGTTCGCTCCCTGCTCGTGACTTCTTGCAACGTCTCTGGGATCAAATCAACATCAGTGGTTGTAAAGGGGCAGCAACTGGACGCAACATTCACCAGAAGTCGACCGACGAAGCTGTTCGTATGACGGCGGCTTGTCACGCCATCATTTCACAAGGGGCAAGTGTTGACGAAGCCATGGATATTTTCCAAGGCAACTGAAGTAAAACTGTTTTACGCACGTTGAACAAGGTTTTATTGTCGAAGTTACGTTTTTCTAAATATGAAAAATGTTGGCGGTGCTGAGAGATTAACCCGTGCATTGTTTGGATCGAGTTTTGTTTTGTTGGATTTTTTTGCAACAATTCAACTTGAACTGGTCTTCCTGATTATCGGTTTGTGGGGTGTATTGACATCAGCCTTCGGCTACTGCCCATTCAATGGCCTCATGGGGAGAAACACATGTGCCATCCAATACAATGATGCATCACCCGAAGAAGTGGCTGTTGAAACAGCTTAGTTCTTCTTCATATCATCGCCCATGGTAATGTTACCTTCTTGGTCAATGATGATTGGAGTACCTTCCTTCCATCCTGGGCAGTTGTCTTCAACCCAGATTCGAGTGGCCCACTCGCAGATGTCGTATCCGCCAGAGAGAATGCCGGATCGCTTGATGTATCCGACCTTGACGATGTCTTTGTCTTTGGAGAGAACGTTGCCAAGTTGTTGGCTTGTCGTACCGTGACGCATGGTGCTGTTGATGTGTTCTAGGATCTCTGCGGTGTTGCGTGGTCGATCGCCTAGGAATTTCTTGATTTTTTCTCGTATGCGTACAGTTTTCATGTTCTTGTCCTCCTTTGAATTTCGCTTTTCGCTCTTGGGCGATGTCGCTGTACCAAAGGAGCGAGGCCACTCATATAACCGTTCCTCCAACAAACGACGAGTTTGTTACCGTTACTGACCATAATAGGTGTAATTT
>DUJC01000011.1:0-6419 GCA_013330015.1 Candidatus Poseidoniaceae archaeon
AAAATAACAGGAATCAAAAACTCTCTCCTCGTCGGAGAATCAATGGCGAACGTCCTGACCTTGGACAACATCAACGTCGAAGGCAAAACCGTCTTGGTTCGCGTCGACATCAACAGCCCATTGGACCCGTCAACCAAGGCCTTTCTCGACGATACACGTATCCGAGCAATCCTTCCAACCATCAACCGGTTGTCCAAGGCAAAGACAGTCTTGATTGCTCATCAATCTCGACCGGGGAAAAACGATTTTACCAGCACTCTGGGTCACGCTCGTGAGTTAGGACGTCTTCTTGGTCGACCGATCAAGTGGGTGCAAGACATTCACGGCGAGAAAGCCATGAAGGCGATTGAAGCGATGACTGATGGTGATATCCTTATGCTCAACAACATCCGAATGGATGCAGAAGAAGTTGGGACAAAAGGCGATTCACTTGCACTTTCAGAGACTTCGCTGGTGCAAGATTTGGCAAGTGTTGCTGATGTTTTTGTCAACGATGCCTTTGCCTGTGCACATCGTAATTCACCGAGCATCGTTGGATTCGCCCACCACCTGCCCTGTGTTGCAGGTGAATTGATGGCACACGAAATTCGTCAACTTGACCTTGCGCTTGATTCTCCTGCACGCCCTTGCATCGCTGTCCTCGGCGGAATCAAGGTTGACGATAGCATCGAAGTTGCATTGAACATGCTGAACAACTCGATCGCAGATGAGGTGTGGCTCACTGGAGGAGTAGCCAATCTCGCCATTCACCTGTCAGGTCATGATATTGGTGGCGGCAATGTCGAGTTCCTTCAGAATGAACTGAAGGATGCTTGGGGTCCAACCGTTGATTCTGCGAAATCTCTTCTTGCCACATATACTGACAGGGTTGTCCTTCCTGTTGATGTTGCGGCGAACGTGGAAGGTAATCGAATTGATCTCACGCTCGAAGAGTTACCAATTCATGCTCCATTGTTTGACCTCGGTCTCCAATCGATTCGTGCACTATCGACACGCATCAAAGGGGCAGGAACGGTCATTCTCAATGGTCCTGCTGGAGTGTTTGAAATCCCTGACTTCGCACTAGGAACCATAGAAATGCTGAGTGCCTGTGCAGAAACCAATGGGTATGCACTGATGGGAGGCGGCCACACTGCAACATTGGTCAGTCAACGTGGAATGAGTGACAAGATGGGGCACGTATCTACGGGCGGTGGCGCATGCTTGGACTACATCGCAGGACGCACACTTCCCGGAATTCATGCCCTCAAGTTGAGTGCACAGCGATATCAACTGGAAATTACACCTGTTCTCCACGAAGAATAAGGAGCCACAGGGGAGACTCGAACTCCCGACCTTCTGATTACGAATCAGACGCTCTACCAACTAAGCCACAGTGGCGCTGACCGAGGGCATGAACGTGTGGTCATAATCCCACCGATTCAAACACTAGGCTCATGAAGAAGCAGAGGTAGGCCTCAACATGGGCGATGATACAGCAGTACGCTATACCAACACCGTCCTGTACGACGATGACTTCAACAAGATTGTGGGAGACGTTCTCCTCTACCAAGATGGCTCATGGTCGGAATCAAAAGGCGATGAGGACGTTGTCGAAGAGATCGATGGTTCGCAGCGTGTTCTTACCCGTTCGTTGCAGAACTGGCATACCCATCTTGCCATGCAATTGAATGCTCGAGATTTCAGCGATGGCTATCCATTGCATCGATGGCTAAATGAAGCAATCTTTCCAACTGAGGCACGCATCACACCGGAATACGTTCGCGTGGGAACCAGTGCTGCAGCAGCAGAAATGATTCGCACCGGTTCAACCTTTGCAGCAGACATGTATTTCTTCCCTGCAGTTACAGGAGATGTGCTCACCAATGCGGGACTTCGTGGCCTTATTGGTGGACCTGTAAGCGATGCTGCACTCCCTTCGCATGACGATGCTGAATCTGCTCTTGCAGAACTCGATCAACTTCTAGCACAAAACAAACAAGAGGATTTGGTGCAATATGCAATTGCAACCCATTCGGTCTATCTCTGTTCACAGGAAACGTTGCAACGTGCAAGCGACCTTGCACAACGTCGAAACGGTCGTTTGCACATTCACGTCAGTGAAACGCGGAAAGAAGTCGCAGATTGCAAAGAAGCCAATGGATTGTATCCAGTTGAATATCTCGATTCAATCGATTTCATTCTACCTGGTACAATTTTTGCCCATGCATCATGGGTCAAAAAGAACGAGATTCGTATGATGGCCGAACAGAACGTCACCGCTGTACACTGTCCATCATCCAACATGAAACTTGCATGTGGCGGTACGCTTTCCTTCCCACCGTATCGTGATGCAGGCGTTGATGTCCGCATCGGAACCGATGGAGCAGCATCAAGTGGAAACGGACTGAATCTTTTGCATGAAGCTCGTCTTGCAAGCCTCGTTCAACGTCACGATCATTGGGATTCAACGCTCCTTCCAGCACAGGAGATCTTCAAGATGGCAACAAAGGGGAGTCAAGATTGGGTTGCTTGGGATTTGGATGACATTCGTATGCGACCTCTAGGTCGTTCCAACAACCGGCACCTTGCGAACCTGATTTACAATGGAGGAGAATGTCTGGATGTGTGGGTGAATGGACGGGCACTACGAAAGGATGGAATCACATTATCGCTCGATGAGAAGAAGATCATTGCAGAATTGGACCATGCTGTTGAATCCTACTACGAAGGCGTTGAATGATTACGCCCGACCATAGTACATCAGAACGCCCCCGGCAAACATGCCAGCGAACGAGACCAGTATGCTCAGTAATGAGTGGCCGATATGCACTTCATACGACACGACCACTTCTGTTCCGGCAGGTAGTGCACCATCCTTTGCACCGAGAGCTGCAAAGTAGGTTCCAGACTCCATGTTCCAACTGAATCCTTCGCTAGCGGTCGCACCGGAATCACCGGCAACGAAGTTTGTTGACGTTCCATCGCATCCAAGACCTGGCGTGAAAAAGTTGCTTGGCACGTCTTCACATCGCTTCTTTTCATCGGCATCAACAAGACCCATCCAAACATCATCACGGTCCCACGCGATGGTGAGTTCTGCCGCAAAAAGCGGTGATAGAATGTTCTTGGGTAAAGGGTCGTCTGCAAAGAAAGCCTGATTGGGCGCATTTGGTGTAGGTACATCCTCCACTTCTCCAGTCAGTGTGTAACCAATCATCCCAGCCAAGAGGAGAAGAATACCAACGGCAATTAGAACAGCACCTACCTTTCCTCTCGATGTCAAGGAATCCAACATGTTCACACCTCAAAGAATGAAAGGGCGAGGATGGTGTAACATGCGAGCAGCATTACACCTTCGAGCCAATTGGTTTTCCCATCGTTGAGAATGAAATTCGCTACAAGAACAGACATGAACGTTGCAGCCGTTTCAAGGATACCAAACTCGAGTGAAAGGTTGACACCCAACGCCCATGCGAAGAGAACCATAAGAGGAGCAACGAAGACAGCGATTTGAACACTCGAACCGATAGCGATTGCGAGTGAAAGATCCATCTTGTCTTTTCCAGCGACCAAAACAGCCGTGAAATGTTCTGCTGCATTACCAAAGAATGGCAAAAGAATGACACCAATGAACAGAGTTGGCAGGCCCCATCCTTCAGCTGCCGCATCGACGCTGTGGACCAGAACTTCCGCCATCCATCCAACCAAAACGGTTGCAAGAATGAGAAGGATCCAAGCATCCTTTGTCGTCATTTTCGGGTCTTCTTTTTCCTCTGCCTCTGATGTCACATCAAACAGATGAGAATGTGTCTTGAATTGGAAAAACAGAGACAAGCCATACATCAGGAGGAGGACAAGGGAAGCATAACGTGAAAGATTCAGAATGTTGGAATCTGCACCAGTATGCGATGCTGCAGCAGGAATAATTAACGCGAGAACGGCCAGAAGCAACAAGCTTCCATTCATCGAGAGAGCTTCTTGGTTGAAGGTTTGTGTTCGATGCTTGTAACCTCCCCAAAGAAGTGCCAAACCAAGTACTAAGAGCAGGTTTCCAAGAATGCTTCCAATCAAACTCGCTTGCACCAACTGAATCATGATTTCCGCTTGATCAGCATGTTGAGCAGCCGTCCAAAGAGCAAGCCCTGCAATGATGATTTCAACGGCATTTCCAAACGTTGCATTGAGCAGGCCACCAAGGTTTTCTCCTGCCCGTAATGCGATTTCTTCTGTCGCATGCCCCATAAGGAAGGCAAGAGGCATGATTGCAATCATTGAGAAAAGAAACGTCATTTCCAGATTATGCTGAAACTCAAAAAACAGCGTAATGGGAACGGCTGCAAGCAACCAGTTCAATCGATTGTGCATTGGATTGAATGCATCAAGGACAGAGTGATGTTGGTGTTCAACGTGTTCAGCCATTTGACCACATCAACGATTCAATCCTCGCTCTTCTTGCGTCGAACGGGGCGCTTGCGGGTTGGTGCTGCCTTTCGAGCTGGTCGCTTGCGAGCAGGACGCTTGCGAGGCTTCGGATCTTCATCCTCATCATCAGCGTCATCGTCATCGTCGTCATCGTCATCGTCATCATCGTCAAGACCAGCCCATGAGAGGTCGTCGTCGTCATCGTCGTCTTCCTCCTCTTCCTCGGCTTTCTTCTTGCGGCGCGTCTTGCGTTGAACAACATTGACAGCGAAAGGATCGTCTTCATCTTCAGGCTCAGCAGGTTCGGATTTCTTTTCTTCTTCCTTCTTTTCTTCAGCAGCAGAACCAGTTCCCGTGATGGCATCCATGTCTAAGTCTTGCGTAGTTCCAATGAATTCAGACATCCAATCATCGTCTTCATCATCGTCTCCGCCCTTCTTCTTCCTTTTCGGACCGGACAAACTCACTTGCACAATCAACATAGCGACGATGAAAATCACAACGTTGACCCCAACTGCGATCCATACGAGCACATATGGCGGTTCGCTCATCGATGGTGTGACAATTTCAGGCTCGGGTTCAGGCTTGAGATTTTCTTCAAACGTACAGACCGTCTCGCCTTCGAGATTGTTTCGACAGAAGTCGACAACAAAGACAACTTGTGCCGTTTTTTGGTTTCCGGCTGTATCGAGAGCGCGTACAGTGATGGCGTGTTGGCCCGCATCGAAGGTTCCTGCTGAGAACTCCATGTCACTTACAACCGAAGTTGCATCACCGTTGATGTCAGTGATTCCCTCAGCATTGGCCCAAGGAGAGGTGCTGGTTGATCCAGTCAAACCTCCGTAGTTGAAGGTGAAACGGTATTGCAGGCTTCCGATTTGTACATCATCTTCTGCAGCAAACATCAAGTTGATTTTATTCCCGTAAAGGTATTTCGAGCCTTCAGAGGACGGTGATGGAGCATAAACAGCAATGGTTGGTGATTGAGCATCAATCTTGTACGATGTGTTGGTGATGACGCCTTCATTGTCTGCCAAATCGACAAGTGTCATTCGGATAATCAAATCGCTCGCTTTCTCGGTTCCTGAAATTCTGAACTCGAAACTGTATTCTGGGCCCTTGTCTGGATTAAGTGAATTATCTGCTGTCTGAGTCATGACCGCTCCGCCAGCTGTTTCATTGTATCCATCCTCTGAGAAGACCTCAATGGTCGGTGTCGTCTTGAGATATTCACTCACTTCAATCTTGACCGTGTACAAACCAGGGACGAGAGATGGGCTCGTGTAAGGA
The DNA here is from genome assembly GCA_013330015.1 of Candidatus Poseidoniaceae archaeon. Classification (GTDB taxonomy): domain Archaea; phylum Thermoplasmatota; class Poseidoniia; order Poseidoniales; family Poseidoniaceae; genus MGIIa-L2; species MGIIa-L2 sp8574u. The sequence goes on from DUJC01000011.1 coordinate 5,695, forward strand.
ACACCATCCTCGTCAACCAATTCCATGTCAATCGTCGGCGGTCGGGCATCTTCTCGGAGGAGATTTGCATTCAACCCTTCTAGAATTTCGTTGTTGCAGTTGTTAAATTGATCGCAGACTGTTACAGCGTACCATGCATCCTGTTCTGAGCCAGCCATAATCGGTACATTTCGAATAATCGTCGCGGAGTTTTGTAGGCCGACATCGATACCATCCAACGCAAGTTCCCAGCCTTCATCGTTTTTTGTACTGCTAGACGAATCCTCGAACGGATCACCATTGTGCCGCCAAATCTGATACACCTCATTCAATTCTTGCAAGTTCCCCCATTCCATGGCAACGAAGCCGAGATCTCCACGGCTTTCAGAAATGGATATTTGTGGCCATGTTGGCGGTGTAATATCAATCTCGACAGGGCCGAAGTAATTCTGGTCGAGACCAAGATATTCAAACGAACCATTTGCGTGTACGTATTGAGCCTCGCTTGTAACATATACGTACCAATTAAGCACAGCACCTGTTTCCGAGATAATGTCTGGCCCCATCACGATATCGAACACCTGCGTGTTGTCGTTCACAAAGCCATGGTACGTCGTTTGTGTGGCAAATTGTTGAGGGTTGGTCGGCACGCCGTTGGACGTGTAAATGTGGTATCGCTCACCTTCGACACCGAGTTGATCGGTCCAAGTCACTCGAACGGTACGGTCGCCGATGAATTCAGCATG
>DUJC01000011.1:6830-7001 GCA_013330015.1 Candidatus Poseidoniaceae archaeon
GTTGTCAAAGAGTCCAATGGCATCAACTGTTACAACGCAATAGTATGCCATACCAAGCGTTCCGATGGGCAACTCTCGAGTGTATTTGTAAGGACTGTTTGAGTCTTCAAGAGCTTGGTCTTCGTACACTGAAGCAAGGAAGGTCACGCCCGTGTCGTAGATGGACGTGAA
>DUJC01000011.1:7402-10417 GCA_013330015.1 Candidatus Poseidoniaceae archaeon
TCAGTTTCTCCAGTTCCATCGTCTTCAGAGGTCGTACTCACGGAGAAAACGGTTACATGGCTCGGAGGACGGTTGTCTTCAAGAATCGGTTGTGTCAAGGCATTGCCTGAAAGGAAGCGCAAATCGATGAAGTCTTCTCCGGGTCCCGTCTTGTTTGGAATGTAATAGGTAATGGCGTAGTACGCTTCTTCGTTCGTGTTTGGAGGAACGGTATGGACGTACGATTCCTGGTCCGAGGACAGATTTGCAATTGGTGTCAATTGTTGATACACCTGACCACCATTGCTACGAGAAATCTCCGTTGTGGAGCGCCAAATCAAGATGCTTGTGTTCTCAAGTGCAGGTTCCGTATTTGGCAAAAGCGGTGAGTGGTAATTGATCCATGTCAACGTTGTTTCGCTGTCAGCAAGTGAATAAGAGGCTTGGAAGTATAACGGTGTTTCGACTGGAGAAGTGATTTCATCGACGCCAATGGTCAGTGTCGAAACATCAGGGTCGAGTTCCTCGTGGGATACGGTTGCTCCTTCCTCGTCCCACTCAATGGTGATGGCGTAATAGAACGTGCCATTGGTACCGGCATCGACGAGATAGGAAACGCTGTGACCAGGGTGTTGTCCTCCGTTGCCTCCAGCAGAACTGAGACACCAAACATACTGAACGTAGACGTTGGCTTGGCAAGCAGCGACCGAGTCAATGGTTTGCGCAGCATCAATGTTCGATTGTGTGATGGGTTCTGTGTGACGGTGTACGATGTACGTCGCATCGTGGTAGTAAGGAGTGTTTCCGTTGAACGTGTCGATGTTCTGCCATGTTACAGTTGTTGTCTCTGAAATTGGATCAAACGTTGCAGCAATGTGTTGTGCTTGTAGGTTGTCTGGGTTCGTATCCTCAGCGGTGGATACTGGCGTCAGTGGAACAAGCATCAACATCATGAGCAATACCATGATGACGGCTTTCGGTTGGAGACTACGGTTCAGCGCGTTCGCACCCATCACACAATACGTCGCCGCCGCCCGTTAAGAGTATGCCGATAAATAACGTGAACAACCGACGTATTTGTTTGTAAGAGATTTACTCCGATTCATCGTGATTTGGTTGAGACAGAGGTTGCTCCTTATCGAGCGCAATAATCTCTTTCCTCGCTTGTGAAAATCGAACACAAAACGTGTAGATTCCACCGAGACCGGAAAGAATCACAACGGCGGTAAGTGGATTTAGCTCAAGATGCTCAAATGGGGCGAAAGTTGCTGAATAATCTTCAACTCCGATAAGCCAAAAGATTCCTGTCAATGCAAGCGCAGCAATTGTCAGAATCGTTCGATCTGCTCGTGAGAAGCCTCGATAATTTCGACCACCGCTGACGGCTTGGGCTTGCGTCCCCATGTAGGAACCAAGGATGGTGAACCATGCTGCTGCCCACCCCATCGCAGGATCATCGACCCATGCTGGACTCGAGGCAATAGCGATGACCCACATCGCATCAAGGAGTCGATCAAGCGTGTGATCAAGATAATCGCCCCATCGAGACACTTGTCCTGTTTGACGAGCAAGTTGCCCATCAAGGCCGTCAAGAATCATCGAAAACGCAATCAACGATGCTGAGCCAATGAGCATGAATGCTCCTGTATCGCTTTTTGGAGCAAGGAAAACAAGAACACTGGCAGCAATTCCAACTGGGAGTGCAAGCCAGGTCAAAACGGCAGGATTGGTCTTACCCAATCCGGAAACAAAAGGCGAGGCAATGGCTTCCCACCGTTTTCTGAGTTGTTCAAGTGCCATCTCAATCGATGCAACCTAGCGACGAAAGGTCATATGCTTTCGGCATCGATTCAAGGTGCAATCCAGTCAATTGAATCCGAGATGTATTCTTCGACGGAAGTCGAAGGCTTGCCGTTCAAAATAAAATCGAGGACAGAGCCAATTGAAACATCTTGTTCAGTCGTATCAATTTCAATCACATCTACACGTGGATGCACTGAGATTAGATCGGCCCATACGCCGGAAATGAGTTCCCATTCTACGTTCGATTCAATTTTTTCTGGCCCATAGCCCGTTCGTTGTTCAAGACGGCGCCGCAGTTCGATTGGGTTGCATCGAAGTACAATAACGGCATCAATTGGACAGTGGTGTGAAAGATGACCGTCGATCACGCAGTGACTGTCGCCCTCCCATTCCCATTCGCCAAGTTTTGAGATATCAACCTCGCGAGAGTCCTCAAATTGTGAAAGGGCATCAACACTTTCGGCTGCTTCTTCGAGTTTGATGACACTCAAACCTTCCTTTTGTAGACGTAAGGCAAGCGTCGTTTTCCCAGTTCCTGGCGAACCCGTGAGGGCAATGACGCGAGGCTGCATGCTCATAAAAGCAACCAAACGAAGTGAAGAATTAAACATGAGGTTTCGAATGGTACACTATGGCCGCAATCGCCCTTGTCCTACTTACGACGGAGCCCGGCCGAGAGCAAGAAGTTGTCAACGAACTTAGCGAGATGTCTGAAATCGAAGAAGCCATGGTGTTGTTCGGCGAATACGATGTGTATTGCAAGGTGGTCGTCGACGATTTTTCACAATTATCTGTCCTGGTTTTGCGAAACGTTCGGACCCTCTCTGGTGTTGTTGAAACCACGACCTTGACGGCAGCAAGCCATGGACAATGAGGTGTTTTCTTGTTTGGTATGTCCGATCCGAATCAGACGCTCGCACAGATGATTCGGTATTTCGAAGAAGAACGACATGAAATGGTCGAGGTCATGGCGAGTGAATTCACGTCCATGTTACTCGCCAACAAACAGCGAGACGGGGCAACACAAACCTTGCTCGTCAAAGGCGTTCGAATCTTGGCCGAAGTCCTCTCTATACGCGGCAAGAGTAAACTGGCCATTCAAGCGACGTCTGTTCTCCTTCGCGAACGAAAGAAATTGGAAAAAATCCTCGCAAAAACAGCACCAACACTCCTTTCCAAACTGACGCCAATTGAGCAGGACTATCGCACCATTGGAAGCGTGTTCGCAAAAGC
>DUJC01000124.1 GCA_013330015.1 Candidatus Poseidoniaceae archaeon
AAGTCATCGCTGATCCAGTACGGTGGGATGGGCCTTGCTCGACGAATGATTCCAATTTTGAACGATGTTGATCGAGCACTGAGTCAAGTTGAGGATGATGATGAATCCCCTGTTACGCAAGGCCTGCGATTGTTACGAAACAAGTTGTGGCGAGAACTTGAAGCCGATGGCATCAAATCCATCGAAGCGAAAGGTCAAGAATTCAATCCAGCAACGATGGAAGCCATCACTACATTGCCAGCATCTGAACAATTCCCTGCAGGCCAAGTCATCGACGTTCTCGAACCTGGATACATGTACAAAGAACGAGTCCTTAGAGCAGCTCGAGTTGTCGTTGCAACCGAGTAATCAACCAGCATGCGGACTTGTGTTGATTTGTGAAAAACGATACAGGCCGTCTTGTTCAATGAGCCATTCGATGACAGATGCAGGAACACTCGGAGCCAAAACCATCCTTGCGGCATCGTCATCGTAGACCGTTGAAAGCATCATACATGTTTGTCGAATACGCCAACCTTCGAATTGTGTACGCTCATGAAGATCGACCCAACTGACTTCAAAGTCGGATTCCTCATAGAGTGTTCTTGTGCCAACATCGGATGTTACGAGGGTTCCTTTACCATGGTGATTTGATGCATGTTCAACCCAGTTTGGCGGATCATTGATGTCTTCGATTCCAACAATATCGATCTTTTCTTCGTATTGATTTGTGTTAACCCATCTCTGAATCATATCTTTTCGTTCTGCGAATGAAAACGGGTTGTCCACTGTCCATTCGTCTTGTGCAGAACCGACTGCGATGGTAACCTTCTCGTAACGAGCAAGGGCTTGTTCGACGAGATATGCATGGCCGTTGTGAAACGGTTGGAATCGTCCCAGTACGATTCCTTTGCCCATGGTTCACGCAAAGTAGGATGCAACATCAACGTTTGGAAGTGCATGTCCCATCTCATTGAAACAAGCAATCATTCGATTGCATCCTTCAATCATCTCTTCGATGGTGGTTGTACCCATACTTCCTACTCGAAACATCTTGCCTTTGAGGTGATCTTGGGCACCGATTACTTGTGTTTCGTAATCATCTTTGAGTTTACTTCGCCAAGAATCATTCATTCCCTCAGGATACATGATGGCGGTTACTGTGTCGCTCTGCTGGCCTGCATCAGCAAGCAACATGAATCCAAGATCGGAAAACAATCTGCGTACGCCATCAGCCAATGTTTTGCATCGATTCCAGCGATTCTCAAGTCCTTCGTCTTCAAGTTCGCGAAGCGAGGCTGCCCAACCCATTGCTAGGTTGATAGCAGGTGTCCACGGAGTTTGATCATCGTTCCCTTTCTTCAGGGCAGATACCATGTCGAGGTAGTAAACTGGATTGGAATCGCCTTGCTGGCGGATGGTGTGGACACGTTCAATGAAGTGGCCATTGATGGCTACGGCTGCAATCCCGCTTGGACCAGCCGTGCACTTTTGTGCACCCATGACCACTGCCTCAGCGTTCCATTTCGCAGGATGTACGGGAAGACCCCCTACTGAGGTTATGCCATCGAGAATGAAGGCTACACCATGTTCTTGGCAAAGTTGAGCGAGTGCTTCAGCATCCTGTGTGATTCCTGAACTTGTTTCGTTGTGACAAATGAGGAGCGCTTCGAAGGTTCCGCGTCCAAGTTGTTCCTCGAGTTCCATAATGTCGAAACTACGGCCCCAGTCGTATGCAATATGCTTGACTTGACAGTACTGTTTGCAAATGTCTGCAACACGTTCACCAAATTTGCCGTTCGTCGGGACGAGCACCCGATCGTTTGGCCTAAACCTATTGGCAATCACCATCTCCATGGCAGCTGTTCCGCTTCCAGATACGGCAAGAACCTTGTAATCATCTTCACCAGCCCATGACTCAGTTCCGCGTTGGCGAGAAGATGGTGTGAGGTTGAAGGCCGTTCGCAACCCAGCATTGAGATCTGCCATCACATCACGAAATTCAGTTCCTCGTGCCGTCATGACCGGTGTTGCCATGGCTTGCAAACATGCATCACTCATTCGAACGGGGCCGGGGACGAGAAAGCAATCGCCTTCGTGTGCCATGTGCCGATGGTGACGCGCACGGTTTTTGAATAAGAACACTGGACTTTCCCCGAATTCATCGTTTGCATGGATGCTATGTGCTAAAGACATGGAGGTTTAGGAGCATTCATGATGCGAGTGGGTCTTGCGATGTTGCAAGGTGCCCGGCATGAGCATGAAGAGGCGATTCTCTCCATTGCCAAAGACCTGCAACATGACGTTGAAGTGATCCAATTACGCAAAGGAGAAGATCTCGATGCCTCGATTCATGGCCTGATTTTACCTGGTGGCGAATCGACAACGATGCGTATTGCAGCTCGTTCAGAAGGATTGCTCGACGCTATCTACGACTGGATGAACGAACATCCAAATCGTCCAGTGCTCGGAACCTGTGCGGGGGCAATACTTCTCGCTATGCCAAGCAACAATCAAGCGCCATACATCAATGTCCAAATCTCAAGAAACGCATGGGGGAGACAACGTCAATCCTTTGAGGCTGATATTGAGGTCGAAATGAAACGTTTGGAATCGAGTGGCCTATCAGTTCAACGAACGCCTGATGTATTTGGCCACACGCCACTGGTGGTTGGTAATCTTGGGAATCCAAATCCAGGGGATGCTTTTCCTGGCGTCTTCATTCGCGCACCGCGTTTTGAAACCAAGGGAATTGGCTGCGAGGTCATTGCCCGATTAGGTGAAGAAATTGTAGGTGTCCGAGATGGCTCAAAATGTGCGGTAACGTTCCACCCTGAACTGACCAATGACCGTCGTTTCCACGCATGGTTATTGAACGAAATCGCTGCGCTTTCACCGACGGATTGAACAAGGAGTGCACGGGGGTTCTGCTCATGGTCGTCCATCTTCCCATGCATATGGAGATTCTGCCACCTGAGCAAGGTGAAGCAGAAGGATGTGTCCAATGCCAAGAAGGACGAAAGTTGGTCCTCTTTGTGACTGGAAAGTGCCACTGGGGGTGCGATTATTGTCCACTTTCGGAAAATCGGCGTGAATCTCCTGATATGTTTGCCAATGAGCGAAGATGTTCCACATGGGAGGAAGTCATCGAAGAAGGTCATGCCATGAAGGCAACTGGAACAGGCATCACCGGTGGGGATCCGATGCTTGATCCAGAACGGTCTGTTGAAGCCATCAAACAATTGAAGCAAGCCTTCGGACATGAACACCACATTCACCTCTACACATCGATTCCATTCAAACTGGAATGGGTCGAAAAACTTGCAACTGCTGGTCTGGATGAGCTTCGATTCCATCTTCTCGATGGAACGACGCGACAGTACGAAGAGGTCATCAAAGCATCGAGTGGCGCTGGAATCAATGTCGGAATCGAACTCCCTTGCGAGCCAGATAAGGAACATTCTCTCTTTGAACTGCTCGAGCAGTTGGATCAACTTCCTGTCCAATTCCTCAACTTGAACGAATTGGAAATTACAACAGGCAATCAAGAGAACATGGACGTTCGAGGCTTTAATCTCTCGAGTGGTCTTTCTGCAGCGGCAGAAGGGTCGTTTGAACTCGGTGTTCGACTGATGGAAGCGGCCAAAGACTTGTCCTTCCATCTCAAATTCTGTACAGCCTCATACAAGGATGCAGGACAATTGCGAGCAAGATTCCGACGTCGAGCAGAAGCTACACTTCGCCCTTACGAAACTCTTTCAGAAGATGATACGATACTTTTCGGCGCGATTCCAACAGAGCCTGAAGATGCTCGCGATGACATGATGGAATTGCAAGAGGCCATGGAAATCTCTTCTTCTTGGCTCCGTTACGATGCAATTGCTCGTCGAATCGAGATGCCTCTGAGTGTTGCTGAAGAACTTGCGGAAGTCCTCTCAGTCCCCGTGCAGATGATCGAAGTTCACCCAACACACGAGCGGTTGGAAGTCTCCGTTGTTCATCTTAATGAATAGCATTATTTGGGTCGAAAGGACTTTTATTTACCTCTGGTAAGAGCCAATCATGAAAAAGATTGCAATTTTACTTGCTCTATCCATGATGCTTGCCGGGTGTACCGAACTTGAGGAAATTGTTGATAATCTCGATGCAACCTACACAACCCAAGATTTGGATGGAATCTACTACGGAATGATGGTCTCCATGCGTGTCTCAATGAACGCAGATGAAACATTTGACCTTTTCATCATGGAGATGAAGGGCTGTTATGACTCTGCATCTGAGGCTCAAGAAGCGGCTGATGACTTGAATCAAATGGCAGCCAGTGATGATCAAGACGATGAAGAATCAGAAGCCACTCTGGCAACGCACGTGGTTATTGATGGCAACTGCGTGGCTGAAGAAGGGCCAATCGATGGCGAAGATGACATCAGTTCTACAGCGACATTGGATTCGACGTCTGCAATCCCGACATTGACTGTTATTGTTTCTGAATCGGGTGAGTTCTTTACTTGTGACGACGGTACTCAAATTGATTCGTACTGGGTCAACGATGGATACGGTGATTGCGATGGTGGAGAGGATGAAGTCCAAGGTGCAGAAGACGATATTCAAACCATGACTGTCACCGTTGCAACCGCTTACTTGGCGGCAGATGGTTATGGTACACTTGTCCTATCTGAAATGGATGAATCCGTTTGCATGGCTCTATCTCCAACGGAGCTCAGCGATTTGATGGATGATGCGAGTGAATTGCTCACAGAAGCTGTGGATGCTGGGGTTGAAATCGACCCAGAAGACGAAAGCACCATTCCTACAGACGTTGCTACACTGTTTGCTGTCCATGAACTGAGTTACGCGTTGAGCCCTGCCTCAACCCTTGCAGAGGGTTGCGAAGGACAATCCTTCATCTCCAGTACGTTGTTGTACTGGATTTGGGCTAGCAGTCTTGCGGAAGGAAATTCCGATGACGGCGGTCTACAATTTTATGATTTTGATGCTTCAGATGCCGCGGGAACTCCCACAAGCAATGCTCAAGAAGAATTGATTTACGTTACGATGACCCAAGGGGATGACCTGAGTTGGTCTGATATTGTTGTTCAAATCTCGGTGAACGGTGGCGCTTACTCGACATGCACGAACCCTGATCAAGCATCAGACACAGGATGTTCTGCTTCAGAGGATGGGGATGGTTTGTGGACAGTAGGGGAAGCAATCTCAATAACTGAAGGCTCAGATGACTTGTGTGACGGGCCATGCGATGTTGAAGTCAAGATTGTTAACGTCGTGAATGGTCAGACGCTCTATCAATCGTCTCCTGTGTACGTTGAATAATCTGTGGCATTAGTTTCATTTGCAACCAGTGAGTGGAACGGCTATGGGTGTGCTTGACCAAGCCGATTGGGGTGTGTTCAAGCGCTCCGAAACGTGGAATGCGTTCGGTATTGCGGTCGTTCTCTTCGGTGTGATTGCTTTCGCTGGCTTGTCCTTATTTGACAGCATGGATGAGATCTTTGAGTCGGATGCTGAACCGGCTCCTATTCCGGAAATCATTGTTCAAAGTTTGAATCGTACTGGGATCGAAGACAACTACACGACAGAGGGCGAGATTCGCCTATCTGAACTACGCGGCGATGTCATCATCCTTGACCTATTAGCTCACGACTGTTCGAACTGTCATGCTGTTCAG
>DUJC01000018.1:0-8233 GCA_013330015.1 Candidatus Poseidoniaceae archaeon
TGGAGCAATTGCCATGGCGGTCCCATTCAGCGATGAGGCAAGTCTGCGATGGATTCTCATCGCATTCGAGTTTTTCATCGGATTGGCTCTTGTCTACAACAGCAAAAACCAACCATTTCCTCGCCCAAGTGCTCGCTTTGGGTGGCTTGTTCTTATGCTTGCAACCCTAGTTTTGATCGGTCAAGCAGCGCCAAAGCCGATGACCATTTTTGCACATTTCGTCATGCTGTCCGGCCTCGGAGGCTTTGGTTTGGTTGCAGGCGTCTATCAACTTGCTCAAACCCAACGAGACGTTCTCGTAGCACCTTACTCAGGAATGATGTTCTGTGTTGGCGTTGTTGGTCTCATGGTTTCTACGTGGGATGAACTTTCAACAGCTGAGCAATGGGCAGGATTCCTGACCATCGTTGTGTTGGGGGGTGGTGAAACATGGCTCATTTTCCGTGGTTTGCTCATTGGCAAACTTCCAAGAGCTTGGTCTCAAGCAGGCATGGTTGCGCTCATGCAAGGCCGGTTAACAGGACGAAATGGCGCTATCGAATGTTTCGAAAAAGGATGGGATGCGGATGAAGAACACCTGAATCCGATGGCATATGTCGCTCTGCACCGAATACACACCTTCCTCGACCAAGATGAGGAAGCTCAGAATTGGAAGACGTATCTCGACCGGGAGGGAGGAGAGTCTGCCGTTGCCCGCGAATACATACAAGCCATCCACGACGCACTGACCGACTTAGATTCACAGGCTGCGGAACGACTCCCCGCAATCGAGAACAAAGAGTCCGAATAGAGATTCTTTTTCCGGAACCCTTCAAAGTCTACACAAAAACGAGATAATTTAAAGAACACAGACGTCTATTTATGTACATGAACAAGCAAATTCCGGCCAAAGTATTCCTCTATATGGTGATGAGTTGGTCTGCTGCAAACCTCTTTGCTCAGGCCGTCTACATAGGATTCTACGGTATTCCTTTTGACGGCATTGCAATGATCGACTCCCTTGGCAATTGGTACTATTTGCTCGTCATTGTCGAAGTTGCGGTCTGGATGTACGTAGCCCTGTATTTTGGCAAGCGCTTCTTGTCGAAGATGAATCCGTCGACGCAAATTCAAGTCAACCATTGAAATCGATGCCACGCATTGAATACATGCGATGACATTAAGTGGTGCCACGAAGAACGTGCCCACATGTTCAATCTTGACAGAGAACCATTGTTTTCTGGACAACCCATGCTTTTGGAAGATTTGAACGAAGAAGAAGTCCAGCGTTTGGATGTCGAAAACCTGAGTGTTCTCAGCATTGATCAGGTTCGAGAAACACTTCCTGATGTTGAACGCCAGCTATCAACACTCCAAGCGATTGTTGACGAAGCACATGATATGACGGAAGAAATTGAAATTCTTCTTGAATCCTTACCACCAGAACATCATCACGTTGTTGAGATGTCTGAATTACTCGGTGGACTTGTTGCACATTGGCAACAAACCATTGCGAAAATCGAACGTCATGGCGCACGCGTAGCAGGACTCGATCCGGGCCGAATCGAGTGGTATGGCGTCGTCGACAATCATTTGATGCTCTATTCCTGGACATGTGGCGAATCCGATATCGAGTGGTACTACGGTCTTGATGAGGGCTTCTCGTCCCGAAAACCACTCATAGAAGCATAACTTCCCGACAACATAGGGGAGCAGAACATGGTTCGAATCGATCGAGTTCACACAGGTGGCGGAGACAAAGGGGAATCGTCCCTTGTCGATGGCAGTCGACGTCTCAAATCCGATGTGCGCTTTTCTGTCGTCGGAGACTGCGATGAATTGAATTCAATCGTTGGTCTTGTACGTATGGAATGTTCACGACTACCATTGCATCATCAAGATGGTGGAGACAGGAAAAATGCTGGGCGAGTTCATTTCATCTGCGATACTGCCCTGTCACGCATTCAACACGAATTGTTTGATCTCGGTGCAGAATTGGCATGCCCACCAGAAAATCTTCCAGATTACATGGTCCTCATCAATGAAAACCAAGCCGATACCTTGGTTTCTGATATGGATGCATGGCTGACGCAAACTGAACCACTCACGTCGTTTATTCTCCCTGCAGGTGGCCCGCCTCAAGCGGTGCTTCACCATGCTCGAACGGTCGCTCGACGTCTTGAGAGAGGCATTGTCAATTTGCGTGAACATGAAGGTGAACAATCGGTTCGACCGCTGGTTCTCACTTACGTCAACCGTCTTTCAGACTGGCTATTTGTCCTGAGTCGATGGATTACTGCCGTTCTCGGAGAAGAAGAAATGCTCTGGCAACCTCTTGGAAAGCGAGGAAAGGAAGAGGGAATTGCAAACTCAATTTTGAGACAAGCAGAGCACGATGCTGATTTTGACAACATCTAATTTGTCGATTTCGCTTTGTCCCAGGCTTTGCGTACGACACCTCGCGTCTCGTCGTGTGTCAACTGGGCAAGCGCTTGTTCCCAATCCAACCACAAGTGGTCGCGATGTTCGTGCGAGAGCGTAACATCTAGGGTGTCTGTTTCTGCTAGAAACCAGAAGACTTCCTTTTCTCGCTTTCTCCCTTTATGTCGGTACGTGTATGCTGTGCGTTCAACAAAGTCTTGGTCGAACGTCAGTTCAGTGATTCCAGTTTCTTCTGCCAATTCTCGACGAACAGTAGCAACATGATCGATGTCTGTGTCTTCGACGTGACCTTTTGGCAAATCCCAATGACCTTGCGGGTATTGCAACAGTAGAATGCTATCGATGTTAACCAAAACAACGCCGCAAGAAGTCTCCATCTTATCCCCTCTGATTGGCCCTGTTAGGATTATCGTTTGATATCTTCGCGTCTTGTATCTGCCCAATAGGTTCAATATACGTCGAATTTGAGGTCCTGAATATGACAAGTGTGTCGTCGTTTCCGGACGTCCATCGAATTGTTGCCGATTCGGATATGGATGGAATGTGCGCTGCGGTCGTCTTGAAGAAAGCCTACCCTGATGCTGAGGTTCACTTTGCTCACGCAGCTCTCATTCGCTCAGGTATCATCGATCATCTCATCGATGAGCACACCGTTACGGTCGACCTTCCGTTCCATCCGAACAGCGGTTGGTATCTTGATCATCATTTGACCAACAAACCAACTGAACAAGAACATGACGTCTTCACCTCTCAGGGGAGAATTGTTCACTGGGATCACGCTCCGTCAGCAGCCCGGCTTGCCTTCGAATTGTTTCGAAAGCAGTACGCATTCCCACATCTCGAAACAATTATGCCGCTTGTTGACGACCTCGATTCTGGTGGTATTTCCCTCGAAACATTTCGCGAGGATGGGCCATTGCTGCAGTTGTCCAGAACGTTGAGTTACAACGATGCGGATTACATGCATCATTTGCTCAATCTCTTTCTTACATGCACTTCCATGGAGCAAATCTACAACGACAAAGTTGTCCAAGAACGCATGGAATTCGCCCGAACATCGCGCAAGGAACTGATGGCTTTGGTTCAAGAAAAAACCACGATTGTGAATCGTTTGGCGATATGTCGTCTGGAGAATACGGGTCATCGCTCGAATGGGTACCTCATTACAGCTCATGCCGGCGAAGATGCGGATGCTTGTTGCATCATTCATGGATACTCAGATGGTGAAATTGGAAACAAAACACGACCTCCTCTCTCAGCGAGTTTCTATGCGAATTCATTCCTTCCTCAAGGACAAAACCGCTACGATCTTTCTCGATTAGCAACAGAATTTGATCAGCATGGAGGTGGCCATGCTAATGCATGTGGTTGTCGTATTCAACCTCCTGGAATTGAATCCAATCTTAAGCGATGGATGGAGATGTGGAACAATCGTGATGTTGATCTCAAGTATCAACACTAGATGACTTGAAATGTGTAGATTAGTCCAAGAAATGAGTGAATCATCACCAAGGCCATCATCAAATCCGATGCACGTCCGTGTTTTGTCCGTTCAACTGTGAACGATTCGTTTTGTTCTATCAATTCTGCAGTCTTCCGGCCATGACGTACAACCAACCAGAGCAGAACCAAACCGACCGGACCAGTGAAACCGTGCAGACTCTGGGGTAGGAGATCGGAAGTCCAATCGTCGTTGACGATTATTCCGGAGATGGCACGAGCAACAAAAGCGACAAGCGCCAGACTGATTCCAGCCCAAAGAAGCCACTCACCGTGCCGTTGATGACGAGCAAGAGCCTGCTTGCGCTCATCACCTCGGAGTGTCATTCCTTTTTTCCTCCAGCCGTACTGCCGAACGAGCCACAATACGAAGATGGTCGCAAGAACCGGGTGGATGAGCATGATGACCGTACGCGTTACCATAACCACTCCTCCGCTGTTCCTTGCGAGGCTTGACTTCCTTGAATTGGTTTCTCTTGTGCATGTGACCCTAGCGGTGAGTTCAAAGGTTGGATGACGAGGGAAAGGCGGGGGCGCCATGCAAGAATCTTATCTTGAGGCATGTCTTGAAGCAGGATTCAAGACCATTAAGAATCGACGGCTGAATGCTGTCGGTAAATGCCCTGAGTACACATTGATGGATAAACCGTGGAAAGAACTGGTCAAGCTTGCCGTTCTTGAGACCGAAATCCCGGGCCAAGACGAAGATGGTGAAACCATTGCTCCGTCGCCACGTTTCCGGCGAGGTCGTCGCCGTGGTCGCCAACAATCAACCATTCCTTCTCCAACGGATATTCAATCCATGACCGAGGAAACACCAGCGCTACGTTTTGCTCTCCTTTTGGTCAATAAATTCCTTCACGCTGAACAGTGGGAAGAAGGCGATTATGCCTCTCTTGAAACCGAATTACGTGAGGCTTGTCTTGCTCAAGGCGTGCATTCGGTTTGGCATGAAATGGCAAAGAGAAGCGACCTTTTTGGTCAATTTTCTGCATGCCCCGTCGCAGAATCCAAGTTTACGTCAAAGAAGAAGACACTCGACCTATCCGAAGTCGCCATCGACCCGTTCGATGCAGCATCGTGTCTCGATGTGTTCAAATCGATTCCAGACGAACAGTACAGTGCTGAAGACCTCGTGGCAATGAAACGTTTAATCAAACGGCTTTCCTCAGGAAAGTGGCCAAGCGTTGAATCGAACTTGTTGGAATTTGAAGGAAATCTTTCACTGGTTTCTCTCTTAATAGCCTTGAACACCAATGGCGCAACAGATGTGATTCTTGAGCGACTACGTAAGTCAAACAAGTCACTCGCAGAGCGGTACGAACTTGCCTTGGTCCTGACTGGAGACTCGATTGAATGGAGCGATGATTATCTCACGCAAAACGACGATGATCTCGGCAAGGCGCTTCTCAAATTGGCGTGGCTAAATGGTCCATTGGATGATATGAGCCCAATAACATCCCAGTTGGAAATTGGCCTTGAAATCCTCATCGGTGCTCAAGCACCAGCCAATCGAGTTGATGTTGTACGATGGAAGATGCTTCAGTGCTACGTTGAAGAAACTCGAAGTGACGATGCTTTGGAAATCATTCAGTCCATCTCACTCGAACACGATTCTGATGCATCAGAACTGTTGCCGCTCTTGATTCAACTGAATCATCCGGATGCCTACACCTGGCTCGGGGCCAACATGAACAACATCGATGAAGGAGGTTTGGTCTCAATTGCTCAAGAACATGCATTACCAACCTCGCTTCGAGCTAAGGCTTTGGTTTTACTCCGAAATCAGAACGGTGAAGGTTGGGCGGAAGTCCAATCTCTTGCCGTGCACATCTTTGTCCAGACCCTCGACTTGGATGAGTTGGCTACCATTTTGCTTGAGGATGAACTTGCTATCCCTACGCATCCATTCGAGACCCTCATTGTCGCCCATCTTTTGAGTGCAAATCATGATGAAGAGAATTGGAAATTGGCTCGAAGCGCACGAAAGAAAGCCCTGCAAGTGGTTCAATCGACCGATGTACCTCCATCGATCAACGAAGATGAACACAAATTATTGCTTCTACTGGAGGGGCGCATCGAGGAGTCCGTCAGCAAACTTGAATTGACAGATACGTTACCAAAGAAGGGAATCCTAGCTGTCAATCAAATCGTCAACGCACTTTCGTCTGGTGGCTCTCATCTCGTTGACGAGAAACACCTCAGCAACGTCATTGAATCTCTGGAAGAGGGCGAAATGACAGACATGGGAGAAGCACTTTTGCGAACAATTGTTTCGAAACTTCGTTTGAACAACGTCCGCCTTTCTCTCGAACGTGGGGATGATACGACCCAAGTCATTTCATTGCTTGAGACCGTTTTGACACAGCCGTCAATTCCATACCCCATCGTTGATGGCGTTCGTGAGCTAATGTACGAGTTCGATCTCGGTATCGAATCGCTCGTTCAATGGTATCAATCTCATCACCCACGTTCAATTTGGGCCTTGCTTGCACAAGCGACACTCGATGCGTCCAAAGGAAAGAATCTCTCTGCTGCACGACTGTTCAAACGGTCAGCAGATTCTGGAGAGTTTGCTTACGATGAAGAGATGATGCTCTACCGAAAGGCTCTGATCCATTTCGCATTCGACAAGAAATGGGGGGAGGCGAAGCAACTGCTATCCGAACATCCGAATTTGCGTGCAGCAATCACGAAGCGATTCCAATTGTATCTCGACGTTTCCCACAAAGCTTCGATTCAAGAGACTGCTCAGGCAACATCAATGTTGAAGAATTTCGTTAAGCGACAAGAGACCATTGTCGAGGAGACAGAAGAAGGCGAGAAAACGAGAACAAAAACCATCTTCAAAGAAGATGAACTCGATCTCCTTCATACGTATCCAGACGAGCATCCGAAACCATTGCCAAAAGAACCGTTTACGGGCCGTCTACTTGCTGCTACGAACGCTTTACAGCGCGATTACAGAACACAAAGTTCGAAGTCCTTTGACCGTCGATACCGTGACATCATGTTAATGCGAACTCCTGATGCAATGGAAGTGCATACACTTGCTCAGCAAGCGAGTGAAACGTCGCCTCTTGATGCTCTCCGCATCCTCGAGCGTGCACAACTGTCTGGTCGTTTCAAAGACCGAAACAAATCCTTTGCGAACTTAGAATTGGTGTTGTTTCGTCGACATCAATCCGACATACGCACATCGGATCGAAGATATCTCAGACATCTTCCACTCAAGCCGCTTGTTTTGGTGGACACAAACATCGTCATCGATGCCTTGTATCAACGTATTCAAGAAAAGCTCAATCGTTCAAATCATTTTGAAGATTCCACCAATCAGCGATCGCATTTTGCAGGTTATCTGCTCTACTTAGCAGCGAATGACAAGGTCGACCTCTGGTTGCCAAAGGTTGTTCGAAGTGAAGTTGAGAACATCACTCGTTCCATTGATGATATTCGTTCGAGGTTCGAAAATGCACTCGTAGACAGTGAGGTCTTGGAATCAACCATGTCACCTGAAAACATGAAATCAATTGTAGATGAGATTATCCTCGATTTCAGTACGTGGGCTGGTAATTCAGTTGAAATCGAAACTGAGGCTGTGAGTGATGAAGTGAAGTCTTCGATGGATGCGTTCCTTACGCAACACAATGAAATCTACGATGAATTAACAAAAATGCGTCAGCATTACGATGGAAAGAACATTCGAACCGAAATTGATGGCAAGAAGATCTATCCTCAACACCCAGATCGAAAGATTATGCAATACGCTTCCGTCCTATCCAATCGGCCAATTGACAACGTTGGCTCAATTGTTGTAGCAACCCATGATGGAGATTTCACCGTTGTCGCTCGAGCCTTCGAAGAGCGCTTTGGTTTCGGTATTGCAAAGAACAGTCGTACGTTGAAGCAATGGCTTCGAGAGTCATGACCGTTTCCAAACTGCTCTGAAGCGTAGATGTTCTTCCTCTTCGTACTGAATCGAATAGAAGTCAATCGGGTTGAGTTCACTTCCAATGGATTCGATAAACGAACGATCCAGTGGCCAAGGAGGGCCATCGACTTCAATTGGCGTTGCAGGATTCATTCGTCCAATGCATATCAGAACTCCTTCTTGACGGACGAGTGGCGCTAAGTTCGTTGAAGCAGGAATACGGAATGATTCAGGAATTGCCTGCAAAATATGCACTTCCAAAACGAGATCAAATGCTTCAATCCAAGCAGGATGCGGACTGAGCAAGTCACCTACTTCCCAGGATATGGATGGGTGCGAATGCATTTCCTTGACCCAATCGATGGCGGATGCTGACAAATC
>DUJC01000018.1:8668-15008 GCA_013330015.1 Candidatus Poseidoniaceae archaeon
CAACCAATCGACGAGGAATGGATGAGGTTCACCCTTTGACCATGGGATGAGGTTGCGATCTTTGTCTGCGACTTCGTACAAATCTTCGAACCAGTCCAATGGAGCGCCACGTTCGTTCGCTGCATCCGAGAGGTTCCGCAACATCTTCCGAACGTCGTCCATGTCAACCCCTTCACATGTGTGCGATGAGTGCTTCTCCAAAGGAAGAGCATGACAGCAAAGTTGCATCGTCCATCAGACGTTCAAAGTCGTATGTGACTGTCTTTGCACTGATTGCACCTTCCATTCCCTTAACAATCAAGTCTGCGGCTTCAATCCAACCCATGTGACGTAGCATCATTTCTGCAGAGAGAATAAGCGATCCGGGGTTGACCTTGTCTTGTCCCGCATATTTTGGTGCAGTTCCGTGGGTTGCTTCGAAGATTGAAATGCCCGTATCGTAGTTGATGTTCGCACCTGGAGCAATACCAATGCCACCAACTTGGGCAGCGAGTGCATCCGATATGTAATCGCCGTTCAAATTCATGGTTGCAAGAACACTGTATTCTGCAGGGCGTGTGATAATTTGTTGGAGCATGGCATCGGCAATAACGTCCTTGATGACGATCTCATTACCTGTGATTGGGTTCTTCATGGTACACCAAGGTCCACCATCAAGTTCGACTGCACCAAATTCTTCCTTTGCGAGTTGATAGCCCCAGTCTCGGAACCCACCCTCAGTGAATTTCATGATGTTCCCTTTGTGAACAAGCGTGACACTCTCCTTGTCGTTGTCAATCGCGTATTGAAGTGCAGCTCGAACAATTCGGTTTGTTCCCTCTTGACTGATTGGTTTGATTCCAATGCCTGATGTATCTGGGAATCGAATCTTATCAACACCCATCTCGTTGGTCAAGAAATCGATCAATTTCTTGACGCCTTCGGAACCGGCTTCCCATTCAATACCAGCGTAAACGTCCTCACTGTTCTCACGGAAGATGATCATGTCTACATCACCAGGCGTTTTGACTGGTGATGGCGTACCATCGTACCAACGAACTGGACGAACACAAGCGAAGAGATCCAGTTTTTGTCGAAGAGCGACATTGAGTGATCGGATTCCACCGCCAACAGGGGTGGTGAGTGGGCCTTTGATGGATACAAGACCCGAGCGCATAGCATCGAGTGTTGCTTCAGGAAGCCACTCTCCAGTTGCATTGAATGCCTTCTCACCGGCGAGGACTTCGTTCCAAGCAATTTGCTTTTCACCGTTGTATGCTTTTGAGACAGCTGCATCGACAACGGAAATCATGACTGGGCTAATGTCAACACCAATTCCATCCCCTTCGATGAAGTGGATAATTGGATTGTTTGGGATGTGAAGTTTTCCATTTTGCATGACAACAGGTTCGCCGCTCATAGTTCTCATACCGACCCACCAATAACCACTTCAAGAACCAACCGATGCGATTGTTTCTATGAGAGCAAAGGTAACGTGGACCGGCGGGACAAAACTCGACTGTGAAAACGAGCGAGGTCAATCCATCGATGTTGATTGGGAAGAAGGCCCATCGCCCATGCAAATTTTCTTGCAGATGATTGGAGCATGTTCCATCGTCGACGTCGTTGTAGGCTTGAAAAACCGTGAATTTGGACAAGTTTGGGTCGATTTGGATGGCGATCGCAGAGAGGAGTATCCTCGTTCCTTCACGAAAGTCAACATGACCTACCATGTCGAAGGCGATGTTCCAGAGAAACTCGTTCGAAGAACGATTGAAAAGTCCCATGAAAAGTACTGTTCCGTTTCAAACTCACTTGACGAGAACATCGAGATTGAGTGGGATCTTGTGCTTCATCAGAAGTAAGTGCTGGTCTTCAAAGATTGAATTGCCTGTTTGAAGGCGTTCTCCAACAAATCATACAATGGTTTCCAAACGGAGGGGATGTTGTTCTCTTCAACGAAATCAAAATGTCCCGCATTGTGTTGAACCCGGACACATGGTCGGATTTGCTGATTACCTTGGAGTTCGACGAGCAGAGAAAGACGGTATTCATCGTCTGAGAGCGTGACTCTAGCTGAATTCAAGTCAATGTTCTGCGCGTTTCCGGGAAGCCCATCAAATCCATCTTCGGATTGCTGACGAATGTTGTGTTGGGCGAGGACTTGGAGTAATTCTGCAACGAGAACAAGATCAACTTCTGACATTTCATGCTCGTCTTCCTCAAGCAAAATGTTGTGTAGTGGGTTCGAATGTGCTGGCTGTACCGGTGACGGAGCGCCGAGTTCAGCAAAAATATCGACCTCATCAGCGTCGAAATCTGGCGTAATTGGTTGGTCAAAATCCATGTTATCAAGTCGGAATCCTCGTGGTTCACTTTTGAAGTATTGTTCCTTCTGCATCGAACATGAAGATTCAAATGGAGGGTATTTTTGGTTGAATTGAGGATTGAGATGCGAGCGGTTGTTGTTATGCTTGTTCTCGCTCTTCTTTCGCAGGTCGCTGTTTCTGCACCATCTGGTATCGGTAAATCTGCAAATGAAGGATGCTTATGTCACGGAGATAGGGATCAATCTACGAACGTGTGGATTGAAGGGTTGCCCGAATCCTACGAATCGAATACACTGTACAATTTTTCTATAAACGTCGAGTCTGAAACGGTTGCAACAAATCCAAATGGTTCAATCGGAGGGTTCAGAATGTTGGTCGTTGGGGGATCCATCACCTTTGATGAATCAGCCGGTTTGATTCAAGAATTGGACGGTGGATGGACACACACTGAATCAGGCAACATGGTTCGCACTTGGAACCTTTCATTCGTAAGCCCTGAGGACAATGCATCCTATGTTGACTTCACAGTATTCGGTAACGCAGTGAATGGTAATCAAGCAAGTTCTGAAGATGCGTGGAACAGTCTAAATCTCCGATTGCCCGGTGTGGAGTACGATGGTGAAATTTTTTCAGACCAAGCAGAAGATCGGTTCAGCCCGATGGACTACACCGTTGGTTTGGTTTCGATGGTCGCACTTGTAGGATTGCTCATCATCACATTGCGTGACTAATCAATTGACAAATTCAATTGTACTGCTCCGCAGTGCTTTGAGTTGACGACGTTCAGAGGATCCGTGGATTTGTTCGCTCTTGACGCCTGTAAGCACGAGCATGACCCGGATTTCATCATCCAGTGTTTCATCAACGGCAGTTCCCCAGATAATCTTTGCATGAGGCGAGATACGCTCTGTGATGATTTGAGCACAACGTTCTGCCTCTCCTAAGGTGAGATTGTTGCCCCCGACGACATTGATGAGCGCACCGCGAGCATCGCTGAAGTCGAGATCGAGTAGGGGTGAATGAAGGGCTTCCAATGTAGCTTCTTCGGCTCTTCCGGGTCCAGAACCTGCACCAAGACCAATCATCGCCACCCCTGCTCCTGAATGAATGACGGCTTTGAGATCCTCAAAGTCAAGGTTCACCATTCCATCTCGCGTGAGCAATTCAGTGACACCAATGATGGAACGGACGAGGAGCTCATCTCCAACTCGGAATGCACTAGCGAGTGGAAGATCCTTCACGCCATCGATTTCGAGAAGACGCTCGTTTGGAATTACGAGAATCGTATCGCAGTGTTCACGAAGACGCTCAAGACCCCACTCGGCATTTTCTTTACGTGTCGCTCCTTCGGATTTGAATGGATAGGTGACCACGGCGATGGTCATGGCACCCTGTTCTTTTGCCAGTCGTGCGATATGGCCTGCCGCTCCAGTACCGGAACCACCTCCCATGCCTGCAGCAATAATCGCAAGTTGTGTATCGGTGGTGATGCCACGAAGCGCCATTTCAGATTCAAGAGCTGCAGCCTCGCCTTTTGTTGGATCGCCTCCCGCCCCCCTTCCTCGTGCAGTTCGTCCAATCAGGACTTTGTGTTCGAGAGGCGACGTGAGGAGCGCTTGGGCATCTGTATTGATGGCGTAGCCCGTAACGAACGAGTTCTCAAACAGGCCTTCAGCATCGAGCCGACCAACTGCATTGCAACCGGCACCTCCCACCCCGTATACGCGAATTCGGGGTTGAAGCGATTCAAGCAATGCTCGGAGCTCTTCGTCAGTTCCTTGGCCGCTGGGCTGCGGATCGAGTTGTGGTACAATTTCCTCATCAGATAGTTCCAAAACTCGTTCAATCAAATGGCGCATGGCCATTATCTTGATTCATCCTAACTTGAATGTATTGCACCAAACTTCCATCATGGATGCGATTTCAGCGCACTGAATCAATCACGAAGACCTTCTTGTGTTACCTGGTAGACGCACTCGCCGTCCGGTAGGTTTGGAGAGTCAACGAGTCGTGCAATTCGTCGGCCACCCTTTGCCTTCCGAAGATAAAGTCGGAAGGTAGAGGCGTGAGCGAGAACGTGACCACCGATTGGCTTGGTTGGGTCTCCCC
Organism: Candidatus Poseidoniaceae archaeon; assembly: GCA_013330015.1. Taxonomy (GTDB): domain Archaea; phylum Thermoplasmatota; class Poseidoniia; order Poseidoniales; family Poseidoniaceae; genus MGIIa-L2; species MGIIa-L2 sp8574u. The sequence goes on from DUJC01000018.1 coordinate 13,087, forward strand.
ACATGGCATCTGGCTTGGAGTGGACTTGATTTGTTACCAAAACAAGTGCATTGTTGACGTCAGCGAGTTGCTTGAGATCTTTGAGGTGGCGGTTCAGTTTTTGTTGCCGGTTTGCAAGCATGCCGCGTCCAATAAATTCTGCACGGAAGTGGCTTGTGAGCGAATCGACGATGATCATTTTGACATTGAGTCCCTTGCTCATGCGCTTGATTTCTTCAGCAAGGAGCATTTGATGCGCAGAGTTGTATGCACGTGCGACGTGAATTCGACTCAAGACCTCGTCTGGATCGAGACCATGTCCACGGGCCATTTGGGTAATTCGCTCTGGACGGAATGTGTCCTCTGTATCGATGTAGAAGACATCGCCATCGAACCCACCATCTTCAATTGGCATGGTACAGTTGACAGCGAGTTGATGTCCAATCTGGGTCTTCCCGGAACCGAATGCACCGTACACTTCGACGAGAGCCTGTGTTTCGAATCCTCCTCCGAGGAGGTCGTCAATCGACTGAACTTTGGATGAAAGCTTCTGTACTTCCCGGCGACGATCGAGGAGCGCAACACCGGATACAAAACCACCGATGTTGGCCATTTTCTTGGCAGCATTGATGATTTTACCCGCCACTGCTTCACCAAGTTCGGCTTGTTCCGCAAGGTCCGCAGGCGACATGACAGCAAGGGAGAGGAGTTCGTCAAAACCAGCTTCCCGGAGTTTTTCAGCTGTTGCTGGACCGACCCCGGGCAAGTCCTCGATTTTGACTTCGGGAACCTCCTCATCTACAACTTCCATTGGTACCACTTCGTCTTCTGTAGGGACTTCATTCTTCTTACTTGTTGTTTTCTTCTTTGTTTTTGTGCTCATTGTATCACTCATGCCAAACCAACGGCTGAGGGTATATCAAGCGAAGAATGGGACAAATGGTCAATGAAATCTGAACAAGAACTAGTCCATCGCCGCACGATGCCGGTTTTCACTTTTCATTCACTTTCAGAATTCTCTTCTTCAGATTCATTCTCTTGCTGATATGGGTTTGGTACAGATTCTCCCTGTTCGTAAAGAATGTCGATGATGTGATTGATGTTCACTCGGTCTGTTCCCTGATCAATGGTAACGATCAAATCGTGGACGCCATGGTTAGGAAAGTTCAGATCAAAATCCCACGTGGCCGATTGTCCATCAGGTATCTGTTCTGTGTTGCTGCCTTTTCTGTTAGATTCAGGGTCTGCGAGCTCCCATGAGACAGTGACAGGGCTCCCGGGTGTGCCAAATATACTTGGGTTTTCAACAACCGATTCAACAACGACCTGCCTTGGATTGGAATCCTCGTTTCCCGGAGTGGTGTTGATTTCCATTGTATCTGGATCTGCTGAATTTGCCTCGCTCCATTCAATAGAGTGTTCGACTCGGAGTACTACCGTCATGTTCACAGTATTGTCATTGATGTCAGTTGCAGCTAGGGTGACTGCATACATCCCGTGAATTTGGTATTCGACGTCGATGCTTGCTGATTCAGATGCATCGATACTGATGATTGAGCGACCATCGCCCGGGTCGAGCGTGAAGGTCCTCAGGCCATAGTCGGATGTTGTTCGAGCGAAATCAAAACTGAAGGTAACACCAGTGAATGAGATTTGAGATCCCCCGATGAACGATTGTTGGATTGTTCCATTGGTTGCATCGTAATGCACAACCAAGTCAATGGGTTCTTTCTGGTCTGAGTCGTTGTCCCCAAAACAGCCAGCAAGCATCGAGCACATCAAGAGTGATGACAACAAGACAACCCCTGCTCGTCCGCCCATGGCACTACTTGCAGGTCATCCTTGAAGAAGACAGTGCCGATAGAGGATGAAAAAATACCACATCGGTGGTTTCAAAGGGAAGGACTGTGGCGTTTGAATCAGCGAGGTGGGGTAGTCTGGAT
>DUJC01000146.1:0-2891 GCA_013330015.1 Candidatus Poseidoniaceae archaeon
AGTTCGTACTTCGGACCACGAATCAAGAGGGCTCCAAACACTGCGAAAAGAATCTGCACCATCCATGGATCAAATGGCAACGGGATGACATCAGCGATGCTTTCAGAATTGGCTGAAGTTGGTAGCCACTGAAGGCGATCAAGAATCGCAAGACCAAACAATACGACGCCAGAGATGAACATCACTCGTCTCATTCGCTTTGCGAGGCGTGGATCGGAAGGCATCCGGAATCGTCCTGCTGTAACAATTAGAATTCCCCAAAACAGAAGGAGAATGTCGGCGGTACCCCAAGTACCCTTCTCACTCAAGCAAAAAGCGGTCCCAGTTTCCTGAATCTCTTTCTCCATTTCAGGAATGGTGCAACCCGGATCAGCAAGTCGAAGAACATCCAAGCGAGACGAGCCTGCTCCTTCGACAACGTTCTCTGCCACAATTCCAAAGTGGACATTCGCGATGACGAAAGCAATCGTTGCAAGCCCCAGCAAGCCGATGAGCTTCCGCAACATGGTAATTCCTAGAATCCGCGACACATAGCCCTATCGCTGCAACAACCGATGTCATCAAGAACAGCGAACCCATGGGCTGAAACATGCCTCGTGTACTCATCATAGGTACAGGCATTGCTGGACTGTTTGCAGCCTTACGTCTTGCAAACGAAGGTTTCGAAGTGGAGATCATCACCAAGCAGCGGCCAAAGGATTCCTCGACCAATTGGGCACAGGGAGGTATTGCAGCGATTCTTGACAAAACCAATCTGCAAGAAATCGATGGTCACATCAAAGACACGCTCGATGCAGGCGATGGTTTGTGCGACGAGGATGTTGTTCGTATGGTCGTTGAAGAAGCTGGTGAACGTATCTTGGATTTGCTTTCCATCGGTGTTGAGTTTGAGCGAAACAAGGATGGAGCGTTCCAGCTGGCACAAGAAGGTGGGCATTCCTCAAGACGTATCTTGCATGCAAAAGACGCTACAGGGAGAGAGATTGAACGAGCGCTTACAACTGCTGCACGAGAACATGACCGAATCACAATGCGCCCTAACACGCTTGCGATTGACCTCATTCAACGACAACACAAATCACCGAGCAAAGGCGTTTGTGGAGTTTGGGCACTTGATCAAGAAACGAATCAAGTCATGACCATCGTTGGAGATGCCGTCATCCTTGCAACTGGGGGGGCTGGGCAGCTTTGGGAGAAGACAACAAATCCATCCGTGTCAACAGGCGACGGCATCGCCATGGCCTATAGAACAGGAGCCTCCATCATCAACATGGCCTTTGTACAGTTCCATCCGACGGCACTTGTCGTTGAAGGGGAGCGTCCCTTTTTGATCACTGAAGCATTGCGAGGAGAGGGTGCAGTCTTACTTGATCAAGAAGGATATCGTTCATGGAAAGCAAGTGGCCAACAAGATCCGGCACCGTTTTCATTTACTCTACAAGCCTCATCTCTCGGCTCAATGGCGACACGAGACGTCGTTGCAAGAGCCATCGATCAACGCTGTGCAGAAACAGGTTTCTCACACGTCTATCTCGTCACCCAACATTTGGATACGCAACATCTTAACGAGCGATTTCCAATGATCGCAGAACGATTGGGTAAGGACGGACTCAAACTCGGAATCGACCCACTGCCTGTAGCTCCTGCAGCGCATTACATCGTAGGAGGCATCGAAGTGGACGATGTCGGTTCAGCATTGCTGGCGGAATCGAAGCAACCCATTCCAGGATTGTTTGCCATCGGCGAAGTGGCGTGTACCGGCATGCACGGTGCGAATCGACTCGCCTCAAACAGTCTCTTGGAAGCCGTTGTGTTTGCTCACCGCTGTTCAGCACATCTCATCGAGAAAGGGATATCCGAGATTGAATTCTCTCCTCCAAACTGGCGATCTGACGGTTTAGATGAGTTGCAGGAGCATGGTCCAGTCGCTCACGATCGCGCTGCACTGAACCAAACAATGCGATTCGAAGTAGGTGTATCGAGACGGTTTGCTCGATTGCAAAGGGCAATACGCCGCTTGCATTTGCTCGAGAAAGAAATCGATGTCATTTGGAAATCGAGCCTACCCACTCGTGAAATCGTCGAATTGAGAAATATGATTCTGGTCGGAATTCTTGTTGCAGAGGATGCGGAACATCGAAACGAAAACAGAGGATTGCACTTCAACAAAGATCTCAACGAAGATGTTCAATGATGGACGCGAGCGCATGGTTCAAGGGCGTTTGAAGGCCAACCATTTCACCACGACGACAGATTTCTCCATTAAGTGCGTTGATTTCGGTTTCACGTCCAGAGCGAATGTCTTGCAACATAGAGCAACGATTGCCACGTGTTGCCTCGAGGACAGTACGTAACTGTTCGATGAGAATGTCATCGTCAGCAAGACGTACACCTTCTGCACGTGCAATCATTGCACCTTCAAGCATAACACTCACAGCAGATTCAAACAACATTGGTTCAAGTAACGCACCGTTTTCTTTTCCAAGCAATCCTGCAATCGGATTGATGGCAATGTTGAGGAGCATTTTGTTCCAAAGCAAGACGCGTCCATCCGCCTCCCAGTGTGGTTGAAGGCCTGCTTCATTGAGGAGTTGCATGAGTGTTTCAACCGAATGTTCAGTATGATGATGCATGAATGGACCAGTGGTAATCTTTCCAACACCTGCCCAGCAAACGTGTCCTGGCTCAGGACGGTAAGCCCCATGTGTTGTTGTTGCAGCAAGGACGCGATGTGCCCCAAATGTCTGAACCAATCGCTCTTCATGACCAAGCCCATTGGCAAGTGAACAAATCATGCCATCGTTGCGAAGCAGATGCTTTGCGACCACAAGATGCTGTTCAAAGGCAGTGGTCTTACCAGTCATCAGGACCACATCACAAGAGGATTCAAC
>DUJC01000146.1:3289-11109 GCA_013330015.1 Candidatus Poseidoniaceae archaeon
GATACCCGATATGGTGAGCCCTTCAACTGTGAGGTGGGCAGCATGAAGTCCTCGTCCGTAGAGAAGCAAATCACAGGATGTCGAAGCCAAACGTCCAGCAATTAAAGAGCCGATCGAACCAACACCAACGATGCCGATTCTCAAACCTAAGCCTCCATGTAGGCTCCGAACGTGACCAAAATAGCTCCATCTTGGTGCGTGAACTGATGGGTGTTGAACATTGCATCAGGAACGTCAAGTGTGAAATTATTCCAGCCACTGGAAAGGGAACTCGGCAAGGTTGTCAGATCCCAAGCAACATCGCCAAAGGCGTCGTGACGCAAAACGATGTCCAAATCATTGCTGTTGTAGAGGGCAATCTCTAACTGTGACGATTCGGAAGACATCGGTTCATCCCAAAGGCGGAGGGTTTGGTCGCTCCGATACAGAATCAAATCGGGACCTACTTCGACCGTGAATCTGGATGCAAGACCGTCCTCTTGGTTGCAATAAACATAGGTGTCTGGCGACAACTTCAGATGGAGACTTTCATTTCCTTCTATAGAAGGAATCCTGTGTTTTGGCCTGATGCTCAAATCCCAGGACCAATTGTTGTTGTTTGATTGAGGAGGTGCCGTCAAAAATCCATCATCTGGACAAGATGAGGCATTCTCTTGATACAGTGTACCTCCCTGATCAAACGGAGTGCCCCATCCATGCGTTCCATCGATCAGCCATCCTTGGTCCGATGCAGATACGATGTGCGGCCACGTTGCGTCAAAACCTACCATGAACGACAGGTTGCCAATGTTGACCGATTGAAGAAGAGATTGTGCTTGGGATGGAAGAGCTTGATCGACCCCGTTCAAGCAAACAGCTGTGTCTTCAGAAGACAGTGCTTGCGTAAGGCCTGCTTGTCCATCCAACCAAAGGAATGGCAACCACTCATCGCCCAAATCGGGGAAGGTAATGTTGGTCGCGAAGTCTTCCTGAACGTAGACATTGACGCAGGAAAGAACGCCGTCATCGCCTCGAACATGACGCCACTCAGCGCCAACCGAAGCGTTGAGGAGTGGATGGATTGTTCCAGTTTCTTCGAATGAATCAGAATCATCAAAGACAATACTGAGTTCATAATCAATCGAACTGGGTTGATGAGAGAGATTCTCGTGGTGGAGTGCAAAGTCTATCTTCAACGATTCTCCGGGCTCTAATGTGCCTTGACAGTGGTCATTTCCACACGAGAGAGAAGACGCCCAAAGGGCATTACCAGGGATTCCGCCTGATACGTTGTAGGAACGGTCTTGCATGGATGGATTCGTGAGTTCGATTGTAATCGATGCATTCCAAACATCGGTAAGTTCAGCGAATTCATCCACGGTAATCGAGTACGTTGCATCCGCATCCCATCGCTCCACTGATTCAACCGGAAACTGAGCAGGAATGGCGAATAAAATTGCAACAAAAAGGACAATACCTAGTCGCCGATGGTTGTCTTCGGACAAGGGTCGATCGCCGTCCATGAGGACAGGAATTCGAGGGTCTCCGCCCATGAACATCAGAAGTGGAATGAGGACAGACAACACTGGAATCCAAATGGTGAATCCATTGAACGCGTCGAAAATGAAGAACGCTGCCGTGATGAGGAGCATGAACATCAGGATTTGCGTCCCAGTACTCCGAGCCTCATGAATCCCCATTCGAGCCACAAGGAGTCGACCACCGGGGAAGGTAGGAATTGGGAGCATCAAGAGCCAACCGACCAGCGTAAGGAATCCAGCAGCGAAGAAGAATGGATGCCCCCAATCGAGCGTGTTTGAGAATGAGACATCAAATCCTGAACTGATGAGTTCGATGAGAAACGGTGGATTTGCACGATATGGTTCGCTTGACAACATGTACGGATCGGATGTCAACAACAATCCGAGTGTCCAAAAAACGAATCCTGAAAGCAGCATTACAATCGGAACCGACACGGAAGTCCATGCTAATGAGGCTCGGTCGGGCCAAGGACGTGCATCCATGCGAGGCAGGGTTGGGATGAAAAAGATGCCAAATGGCCAAATGAAATAGGAAGTTGACAAACCAGAAAACAACCACAAGAGAACCGAAGGATCTGGAATTGGTAGAATATGACCACTACGGACTCCGAATTTTGCAGAAACTCTTGTTTGAACAAAGGATGCTAAGAGAAGTGTTCCAAGAATCGGTAGTGCGAATCCTACCAATCCATCAAGATAGACCGAATCTGTAAACCAACCACCCACTGGACGACCACTGTCCATCCATCGGACGGCTGAGAGAAGCAGTGTGATGATGGAAGCCGTCCACATGTAGAGGTGAATTCGTGATCCTGGAAATTGGCGATGAGGAAGAGGGAGTGTGGTCAATTGAATCACGTCACCTCGGCGTAACTTAGCCATCCAACCAAGACGCTCAAGATATGCATTCAATTCAATTAAGTTCTCATCAAGTTGGTCGGATTCAATTTCCCACGTTGGCCATAATCCACCAACATGCGAACGAACGGTAACGTATCGTTGAACAATACCTTCGAGGAGATCTTTCTGAGTCCATGCGTCCTTATGGACGGAAATTGGGGCCAACTGTGCATCATCCAAATCAGACATGTAAGACAGGCCCCCCAGAGTGTTCTGAACACCACTCCCACATCAATCATGCCCTTTTTACAGAGCAATAGGGGATCTCACTTGTTCTTGAATCGCTTTAGACGGAAGGTCTCTTCACGTTCCATCTCTTCAAGTCGAAGTTGAATGAAGACTTTCGCCTCTTCGAGTTCTGGAATAACCTTGAACTCAAGAGCATTAACACGACGCTTGGTCGCTTCGATTTCTTCCAAAAGTCGCTTCAATGTTGCTTCCATTTCAGCGGCTTTGACAATTTTCTCAATCAATTCGCTGAAACTGTCGCTCGCTTCATCGATGTATGGAGATGAGCCGATGAAACCGACACCACGCTCTGCGAACGTCGACTTGAGGTTGGTCCCACTCACGCTTGGAACAACGACACCCATGATGTTTCGTCGCTCGACTTCAACTTCAGGATGTGCACTGTTGGCGATGGCTGCTGCTCGGACTGCGAGTCCACCTTCGATGGCGTTTGCAAGGTCGATTCGTTGCTTAGCCAAGCGGAACGCTTCGGTAATCTCACGCTTTGCTTCAATCATTTCAGCGAGAAGTTGTCGGAACTCATGGAACAGACCGTCACGCTTCATCTTGAGAAGCTTGTAACCGTTCTTGGTTTGCTTGATGCGACCCTTGAGTTTGATCAACTCACTTCGGGTTGGTTTGATGTCAAGCGCCATGGTTTCACCTCAGGATTCAAGCCTTGTTGTCAGGATGGTACTTCTCGATCCACTTCTGGTCAAGACGGACGAGATACTTGGTGTCAATCGATGACATCAATTCCCAGCAGAGGTCAAGCGTCTCATCGATGGAACGGTCCTCGTCACGGGATTGACGTAGGAAGCGGTCTTCAAAGACACCTGAGAAGTCAAGCAATTGCTTGTCACGCTCGTTCAATGCATCCTCACCAACGATGGCAACAAGTCCACGAAGTTCACGACCTTGAGCGTATGCAGCATACATTTGGTCGGAAACAGACTTGTGGTCTTCACGTGTGGTTTCAGCACCGATACAGGAACCCATCAATCGAGAGAGGGATGGTAGAACGTTGATCGGCGGATAGATACCTTGCTGGTGAAGCTCACGAGAGATAACAATCTGTCCTTCGGTAATGTAACCAGACAAGTCAGGAATTGGGTGCGTAATGTCGTCACCAGGCATGGTAAGAATTGGGAACTGTGTAATCGATCCCTTCTTGCCCTTGACAATTCCAGCACGCTCGTAAAGCATAGCAAGGTCCGTGTACATGTAACCAGGGTAACCACGTCGTCCAGGAACTTCTTCACGTGCAGCACCGATTTGTCGAAGTGCGTCACAGTAGTTGGTCATGTCCGTGTAGATAACGAGAACGTGATAGTCGTGCTCGAAAGCGAGGTACTCAGCAGCGGTCAATGCGAGACGAGGCGTAATGATTCGCTCGACAGCAGGGTCGTCAGCGAGGTTGACGAACAATGCAGCGTTCTCAAGCGCACCGGTTCGCTCCAAGTCGGAACGGAAGAAGTTGTATTCTTCAGCAGTGATACCCATCGCACAGAAAACGACGATAAATTGCTCATCGCTTCCCTTCAACTTGGCTTGACGAGCGATTTGCAGTGCAATGTCGTTATGTGGAAGACCAGAGGCCGAGAAAATTGGCAACTTTTGTCCACGAACGAGTGTTGTACAGCAGTCAATAGCAGAAATTCCAGTTTGAATGAAATCGTGAGGGCTCTGTCGGCTGTAAGGGTTGATCGCAGCACCAATGATGTCAGCGTTTTCTTCAGCAACGATATCAGGTCCACCGTCACGGGGTCGGCCTGCACCATCGAGAATTCGACCTACGAGGTCTTTGCTTACGGGGAGCTTGAAAACATCGCCCATGAACGTAACACCAGCAGTTCGGTCAATCTTTGCAGTTCCTTCGAAAACTTGGACGATAACTAGGTCGTCAGAGGTATCGAGAACTTGCCCGTTCTTGATGGATCCATCTGCAAGACGGATGGTAACAATTTCACCAAAGGCAACGGGTTCGGTCTTGTTCAAGAAAACCAGTGGCCCCTTGACGTCAGTAATGGTTCGGTATTCTTTTCCTGTCATGATATCACGTCCTAGTTGTCCTCCACAGTGTCAGCGATTTCATCGACCATGGCCTTGACCATGTCATCGATGGTATCGATGTATCCCTTTTCGAATCGACCGCGCATAAGTGCGGTTCGTGCTGGAACGTTGACAACATCGTTGAGTTGGGCACCAGCAGCCATAGCATTCTTTGCAGCCTCTTGGAAGCTGAGAATGGCCTTGGACATGGAGTATTGCAAGTGGATGTCACAGTATGCGTCAACGTCGTGGAATCCGTTTTGTTGCAAGAAGAATTCACGAATCATACGAGCAACTTCCAGTGTGAGTTGTTGGTCGACTGGCAATGCATCAGAACCAACAAGCTGGACAATCTCTTGCAACTCGGCTTCAATTTGCAGCAAACCGCTGATTTGAGTTCGAATCTCAGGGAAGTCTTGTGCAATGTTATCACGGAACCATTGGTTCAGGCTCTGTGGGTACAGGGAGTACGAGTTGAGCCAGTTGATAGCAGGGAAGTGACGTTGTCGTGCAAGGCCTGCGTCCAATCCCCAGAAAACCTTGACAATTCGCAGTGTACCTTGGGATACAGGTTCTGAAATGTCACCACCAGGCGGACTAACCGCACCGATGACTGTAACCGATCCGTCGTCACCATTCTTTGTCTCAACACGACCAGCACGTTCGTAGAACTCAGCAATTCGGGATGAAAGGTAAGCAGGATATCCTTCCTCACCTGGCATCTCTTCAAGACGGGAGGAAATCTCACGCATTGCTTCAGCCCATCGAGAGGTTGAGTCCGCCATCAGCGCAACGTCGTAGCCCATGTCACGGAAGTACTCAGCAATGGTAATTCCAGTGTACACAGATGCTTCACGAGCAGCTACAGGCATGTTGGATGTGTTGGCGATCATGACCGTTCGGTTCATGAGAGGCTTACCGGTGTTCGGGTCAATCAAGTGAGGGAACTCGTCCAATACTTCTGTCATTTCGTTTCCACGCTCACCGCAACCGATGTAGACAACGATCTGAGCGTCGGAATACTTTGCAAGCGATTGTTGTGTAACCGTCTTTCCTGAACCGAATGGACCTGGAATACCCGCTGCACCACCCTTTGCGAGTGGGAAGAGGAAGTCGAGGATACGCATACCAGTGATCAATGGTGTATCTGGTGCGTACTTCTGTCGGTATGGACGAGGTGTTCGAACAGGCCACTTTTGCATCATCTGGATTTCAGATCCATCTTCAAGCGTACAAACTGTTTCTGTCACGTTGAAGTCACCTGACTTGATCTCCTTGATGACACCGTTCATGGTTGGAGGAACCATGATTTTGTGGACGATGGTTTCGGTCTCTTGGACGTGACCGATGACTTGTCCACCTTCGACTGCAGCGCCCTTTTCGATAACGGCTTCAAAGGTCCACTTCTTTTCGAGGTCAAACGCATCTGCATCGACACCACGAGTGATGAACACACCCATGACTTCTTCCAAGGTTGGGAGAGGTCGCTGGATACCGTCGTAAATCTGGGTCAGCAAACCAGGTCCGAGAGAAACCGAGAGGGTTTCACCTGTGTTGATAACTGGTTCACCAGGTCGAATACCTGACGTGTCTTCGTAAACTTGGATGACAGCCTTGTCACCGTGCAATTCGATGACTTCTCCCATCAATCCTTCATTGCCCACACGGACAACGTCATACATTCCTGCGCTCATTCCCGTTGCGGTAACCACAGGTCCCGAAATACGGTAAATTACTCCTTCTTTGCTCATGTTCTTTTCCTCCATTTTGGAACATCATTTCCATAGGTCGACTCCGATTGCTCGTCGAATGGTTTCTCGGAGCGTGTTGTCTTCGTCCGTACCGATTCCAAGAACCGTCGGCGAGACGGAACCAGACAATTGCGAGCGCAATCGATCTGGCAAGGATGCAAGAACTGCGGAGTCAACAACAACAATTCCAACATCCTTTGAGTTGAGAAGGTCACGGAACACTTTGATGCGTTCCTCTTCACCTTCTGGATTGTAAAGATTCGAAATTCCAGCAAGCTGGAATCCGAGTGTAAATTCAGGTGTTCCTACGACTGCAATTTCCATGTTTTCACCTCATAGAATGTGAGCCTCTAGGATTTCAGGCGGCAAACCTGCGAGTCGACCTCGAACAATCATTCGTAGGTCTGTGACTTCTTTGACCTTCATAGCAATGAAGTGAACAATCGGTAGTGCAGATACAGGATACAGATAACTCATCTTCTGCATCTGAGCGTATTCTCGTGCATGTAGCCAAGTGACAACAGCATCCAATGAACGCTCTTCGTTGGCTTGCTGCAAGGCTTGTTCAAATCCAGCAATATCGAATTTCGCATTCGTTCTCAAGACGTCCATCATGGCGCTTCGTCCACCGTTGGCGACAGAAGCGAGCGCTCGACGTGGCATCAGTTTGCCACCAGGAAGTAGTTCTTCGAGCAAAGCGTTGCCTTCGATTCCAAAGGCGGCGGCTTCAAGGACGTTCAAGATGTTGCGATGGTCAATTTCAGTCGCTAGGATGTTTCTGAGATACCGTGCATCGTTGCTGCTGTATGAAAGCGCCTTCAATGATGATGAGAAGTAATGACGATCGAGTGCGTCTTCGTAATGCGATAGTCGTGCATCATCTGGTAGGTTCAACAACGCAGGTCCAAACGGCTTGCGGCGCATTTGCTGTGCTGCTGAACGAAGATCATCTGCACTTTCGAGGATTTTAATCCATGGCGTGTTGATTTCGTTCAAGTCAGGGAGAATGTCTTTACCGAGTTTCTCGGCTTCGATTCCATTCGAAACAGCACGTAGCACGGCCTTAGCGTTCTGGTATTCATAGCGACTTGAGTAAATCTCGACGATCTTCCGAACCTTACCACGGCAATGCGACAGCATGTTCTCGAGTTCGTTCTCGAGATTGTGCGTAAGGGCAGCCTCAATCAAATCGCCACCGGAATAGCGGGATGCATAGAGGTTGACCTCGTTTTGATATCCGCTATCGGCAACGGTATTGATCAATTGATCAGGTGATTGATTGATGAGTTGACGTAGTCGAGCCTTATCCATCAGTGCTTGTCGACGAGCCTTGGCTCGTGATGCGACATATGGTACGTTCCCCGACAAC
>DUJC01000153.1:0-2969 GCA_013330015.1 Candidatus Poseidoniaceae archaeon
ACGTGGACTTCAAACACAGTTCCAGTGTAATAGTCCAAACCTCGTGCAACGGTGAGATTGACCGAAAGAGATGGAGGTGATGGTGCAAGTTGTCCAATCGAGTTGATGGTCGATTCAAGATCATCCAATGCCTCAAGCGAAACACCATCCATCGTCGAGAGAAGTTCACGAGCGGACGCAATGGTTTCTTGTCCGCCTTTCAATTCTGAAAGTTGTTTGAGAGGTGCGACGAAATCAGTCGAGATGGATTGTGCTTCAAGCAAGGCTGTCAATCCATCAAAGTCCGCTTTGTCGAGGAAACGCATGGCAGAGGCGAGAGGAGGCTCACCTGATTCTGAAGTGTCATTGAGGCCAATACCAGTAAGGACTTGCTTGAGCACACCGACGTGCCCGATGCGCAATTCCCAATTCTTCAGTCCAGCCTCAGTCAACATGTTGATGGCGAGAGCTATGACTTCTGCTTCGACGAGTGGACCAGTTGCACCGATCAGTTCAACACCATACTGGTAGAATTCTCGATAACGTCCCTTCTTGAACTCCTCATAGCGGAAACACTGACCGTAGTAGGAGAGGCGGAGTGGTTTGGTTTCATTACGAAGTTCTTCAGCAACCATGCGCATGACCGGGGCCGTCAATTCTGGACGCAATGTTAGATCACGCTCTCCTTTGTCTTGGAACGCATAGAGTTGGGAAACAACACCAGGTCCTGACTTTGCAGTAAACAAGTCGAGCGATTCGAAGATGGGTGTTTGAACTCGAGAGAAGCCGTGACGACGGGCCTGCTCCTCAAGAAGCGATTCAAACGCAAGTCGCCGTTTCATTTCAGTTGGACCAAAGTCACGCGTACCTCTTGGACGTTGGACCATGAACCTTCGAAGCGCCTTCCCCTCTAATGCCCTTCGCTTCATTCAGGGGTATACCGTTGATTCGCCGTCACTTTGTGTGAGCCCCTTCAAGAGGACCCAGTGGGATGATTCGGAAGGTGTTGATGTTTTGATGCGACCAGAAATAATGCGCTTTTATGTGGTGCCAATGGCAGGTCTCTCGGATTCCAGGAAGGTCAAGAACACGTTCAACAAACGTCTGCAGATTTGGATAGTCAATGATGCGTCGAAGATTGCACTTGAAATGAACCACGTAGACCAGATCGAAACGAACCAATGTCGTGAACAGACAGATGTCAGCTTCTGTCAATTGGCCCATGTCATTGCCAACAAGCCACTCTCTTCCTTCGAGATGAGCCTCCAATTCATCGAGGCGTTCAAACAGGGCTGTAACAGCTTCATCATACGCTTCTTGAGTACGAGCAAATCCAGATTTGTAGACACCATTGTTGACCGATTCGTAATTTGCGTCGATCATGTTGTCAATCTCTTGCACCAATTCTGGTGGGCAAAGAGTCGATCCATTACCGAATCCTTCCTTTGAAAACTGACCGAGCATTCTGATGATTTCACGACTCTCATTGTTGACAATCGTTGCATGCTTCTTGTCCCACAAAACAGGAACTGTACCGATACTACGACTCTCGTTCCAGCCTTCGAAAGCCCTGTTGTAGATGCCTTCCAAACTTGATTCTCCATTCACAGTATCTGCTGTCGCACCTTCTTCATCGGGATTGAACGACCAAGACCCATCTGGGTTCATTCGCCAGTCGACAACATCGACACCGATGTGTTGCTCCAAACCGAGAAGGTTTCGTGCAATTAACGTTCGATGAGCCCATGGACAGGCATGCGAGATATACAGGTGATAACGTCCACTTTCAACATCAAACATTCCTCCCTTTGAAATGGAATCGCGAAATTCACTTGATTTCCTCACGAATTTGCCCGATTCGAACGCTTCTGTCCAAGCACTCGCTTGTTCATCAATAGATTTCATGTTTTATGGTCATTGAGGCCACTAATGAATGGTGGTTTTCCTTTAGCAGATGATGAAACCTACTCTTCTTCTGTTAACCACGATTGAAATTGCTCAGAGGTTGATTCCTCCAGGTCAGGAAGAGATGGTGCTTCCGGAATTTCAGGATAAGGGATTTCTTCGAGTTCATCGGGCTGCCCGTCGTTCCCGTCCCAGGCATCTTGTCGGACTTTTACAGGTTCGAGAACGTGTTCAACATCAGAATCGTCGGACTCCATCTCAAGGTCCTTTTCCGTAGAAGCAGATTGTTGAACAGGTGCTCCGAGTGCTTCGAATGCCTTCGAAACCACCTTTGGATCAGGTGCAGTACCTGAGGATGCAGCCATTTCGCGTTTGATTTGAAACGCTGCCTTACGTTCAGCTTCCTCAGCTTCTCGACGCATTTGCATCTCAACGGATTCCCAGACCTTCCGCTCCTTGCGCTTCTCTTCTTGTTCTCTTTGCCATTCCAAAGCTGCTTCACTCGGCCGATCGTATCGTTTCCAAAACCATCGAGCAACGACAATGAACAGGAGGGATACAACAAATCCTCCCAACAACCACCGAACGAGTGGTTCCATCAGCAATCACCTTCGTCAATCAACGGTTTCAGCGACGAGTTCAGCCATCGGAGCATCCGCACCAAGAACAGTGACGAGTGGATCGTCGCCACCAGGGAGCAATGAGATATCTGCTTCTGCTCCTTCTGGAACGTTACGGTACAACGGTCGAGCAATCAGGAACTTGTTGAGTGAAATGAAGACGATTGCAACAACAGACCAAAATGCGAGAATGATTCCCAATCCTTTCGGATTTGCTGGATTCCAGACATCTTCCGTATTTGCTATCATATCTCCAAAGTATGAGAGCATGAGAACGCTGAAGAGAATCGGGAAGGCAAGATAGAGACACAAATCCCACCAACGACCAACTTCGAGGTCGTTGTCACCAGTGTTGATGTAATCGTCACGGAAAGCGGATACGCCGACACCGAGGTAGCCATAGAAGCCTGGTGGAGCTTTGCCCAATTCGACTTCCTTCTTCCACTTGATGTAACCATACTTCCA
>DUJC01000153.1:3374-3685 GCA_013330015.1 Candidatus Poseidoniaceae archaeon
AGGAATTCAGGGAATGCGACACCTGCTGCATCGAGTTTGACCCACATCACTGCCGATGGCAATCCGAAGAAGAAGATGGCAATCGATGTGATGAGAACTGAGCGTTGTCGGTCATAGCCATGGTCAACGAAGTTACGGACACACAATTCGACCGTTGAAATCATCGAAGTGATGGCTGCGAAGGACAAGGCAAGGAAGAACCCTGACATCATCACAAAGGCTCCTACAGCACCGCCAGGCGCTTGTGCAAAGACTTCAGGCAGTGCGAGGAACGTGATGGCAGAGGAACCGTTGGTGACGGTTGCGAGAGG
>DUJC01000034.1:0-366 GCA_013330015.1 Candidatus Poseidoniaceae archaeon
GAATCGAAAACCGAGAAGATATCGAGTCGCTGATTCAAACTTGGGTAGGACGGTATACTCGAGCCGAATTGGAACACCTATTGCAAGGCATTCCTTGTGCACCAATCAACACCGTTTCAGAAGCACTTGCCGACGCTCAGAGCATTGCCCGAGGCGCTCTACTCAAAGAGAATGGCGTTACAACGCTTGCAAGCCCATTGAGATTCATGCAATCTCAATGAGATTCACCAATCTGGCCGCTTCGACGACATCCCCGTCTTCCCACCAGTCAACTGCGATAAAGGTCGGCCGTTTTCCATGATCTTGTATGCATTCTTCCGCTCGCTCAACCATGAAGTCAACATCGTTGGCTTCTGCTGATCGTGT
>DUJC01000034.1:748-1020 GCA_013330015.1 Candidatus Poseidoniaceae archaeon
GGTTGTGCTGCATCGCCTCGGAGAGGATTGCAGTCCATTGAAGAAGTGCTCTCATCAGCATAATTTGTGGTCCAGCCAAACGTCAAAAAATCGTGAAAGTAAGGATGTGAAGCGTCGCCTGATTGTTCCCAAAATACGACCAATCGCTTGTCCATATTGATGAGTTCAATCAGGGTTGGCCATTCGCTGTTCAACTCATGGAGGTACATCATATCCGATAATCCAACGTCATCAAGCAAGGCTTTCAGATGATCGGCTTCAACATGATTTTC
>DUJC01000034.1:1404-3055 GCA_013330015.1 Candidatus Poseidoniaceae archaeon
CCAACCAAGCCCATGGGTCGACGTTTCCATAGGTGCACGGACTAAATCCACGGCTTGAATCTCCGTGGCAGAATCGGACATTCGCTGCACTTTGGTCAACATCGTTGAGATAATGCGTGTCGAGCATAAAAGCACGCATTCCAGCATTCCATTGTGCTTGGAATCCGGTACGGTGGTTACTTGCTGGATAGAAGATGTTGTCCTCATGCGTTGAAAATGCATTGTGTGTTTCTGGGAACGTCACCTCATCGTACGGCCTATGACAAAGAATCACCATTCCATTACAGGGAATTGTTTCCATGAATTCGCAACTTCCATCATCGTCCGTTGCAGCCTCATCGTAATTCATGGCATCAGGGTCTGTACATCCAAAAATTGGTTCAGGGTAGACACAAGAGCCGTCGTCTTCTTCTGCACTCTGGTTGTAGTTTTCTGCGGTTTCATCTGTGCATCCTTGAACAAGATCAGCAACAATTTGATCTTCAACCACAGCATCATCTTCGAGATATGTGCATCCGGGCATGAGAAACAACCCAGCCACAATGAGTGCAACCAGGGTTCGCATGGTTTGAACAAATCACAATACGACTTGAAAACTCCGATTCATGCACATTCTTCGCACCGTGTATCGACAGAACAGGGAATGGCTAATGTAGCAAAGACGAATCATTCGCATCATGGAACCCTCGGACGTGGATGCGCCCCTGAGTGTTCTTCTCGTGCATGTTTGGTACTGGCCTCACATTGGAGGGGGGAATCAACACGTCGAGCACATTGCTCGTCAATTGGTTGCACGTGGATACAAAGCCACCGTTTGGTGTGCCGATATTCCCGAACATGACGAGAAACAGTTCGTTCGAGATGGTGTGAAAGTGATTCGATTACCACCTAAGCGCATTCTCGGAGGGATCGACCCCGTCGTATCGATCAAGAATCTCGACATGAATTTCGACATTGTTCATCTGCACGACACTTTGCCTGTGTTGATTCGCCGTTCGCTCAAGCGCGCTCGAAACAAAAAGATTCCAGTAGTGACAACTTTCCACAACGATTACATCAAAACCAGTCTTTCTGGAAAAATTCTGAAACGTATACGCTGGGCGCTTCAGGGTCGAAGGACGCTTCAGGCATCCGATGCTCGTATCGCACTCACGCCGTACTATGCAAATCATCTCAAGAACAGGGGCGTGAGCAAAAGAATCGACGTCCTTCCTAATGGGTTCGAACCTGTTGCTGAAGATGCAAGCCGACCCTCTTCACTACCTGCTGATTCCGAGGACATCCCTCTGCTCGTCTTCGTTGGACGGCTCAGTGAACAGAAAGGACTCGATGTGTTGATGGACGCATGGGACTTGCTTTGTCAGCAAGATGAACCGAAGGCTCGTCTTGCCATCGCTGGAAGCGGAGAATTGAACGAATGGTTGGAACAGCGAATCGCTTCCTCGGCCTATCCTGATTCGATTGCCAAGTTGGGACGCGTCGAAGATGCTGAGAAGCGATGGTTGTTTGAACAAGCAAAAGGCGTCTTGATTCCATCTCGATTCGAAGGATTGCCAACGGTCCTCTTGGAAGCGATGCATGCTGGTGCACCAACGGTGATGGCTGATGTCAATGACTTGGGCCGTTTGGTAACCGAACCAAATGCAGGATT
>DUJC01000077.1 GCA_013330015.1 Candidatus Poseidoniaceae archaeon
GGCTTCCCAGTCACAATGGTCCGTAAACGATTGTTGTCGTTTTGCATTGCATCCATCCATTCATACTTCACGCCAAGTTGCTGTGCAAGAACGCTCAATGCCAAGGAATCTTTTGGCAAACACTTCCCTCCAAATCCACGGTTCAATCCAAAGATCGGATCGAGGTGGGATGGACCAATCGGCTGTGCCTGTTCAGCGGTGATGATTTCACGAATCTTGTACCAATCCTCTCCAAGTCCCTCACAAATATCGTACAATTGATTTGCAAATGTGACTTTCATTGCGTAGAATGTGTTCTTGGTGTATTTGACCAATTCTGCTTGTGTCGGAGTGACTTGGAAGGTTTGGTCACGACGAAGAACGCCTGCTTGGCGATGCTGTTCAAACACCCTTTCTGCAACGTCGGCGTGATGTGTTCCACAGACCAAGATGTCTTGATTTGCAAAATCCTCTAAACGCTGACGTTCGACCAAAAATTCTGGAGAATAAGCAATTTTGAGATGAGGGTATTGTTCGTGATAGCGCTGTGTTGTTCCTGGTACGACGGTGCTTTTGATAACAGCCGTAAAGCCATCAGGTAAGGCATCAAGCGTTGCCTCAACGATGCGTGTATCGCATGCTCCAGTTTCTGGATGAGGCGGAGTCGGTACAGCGATGTAAGCAAAATCGACGTTGTCCGTAACAACGGACAACTCCGTTCCACGAGCAGGATCGTGGACAAACAACTCGTGCGCATCTCCAAAGCAGTGCTCAATGGCTCCACCGACCATTCCAGCTCCAATTATTCCGATTTTCATAGAATCATCTCTCTCTATATGGGCGAGGATTAAGCTTCCCTTCCTTGGCCATCATGCTAGCTTGGAGGAGGGTTTCTGGCGTACCACAATCAACCCACGTATCAGCACCCACGGAAACAAACTTTGCTTTTCCTTCAGCGATGTAAGCGCGATTGATGTCCGAAATTGAGAATGAATCGCCCTTCTCTTCAACAGCACGATCGAGCTTTTCCCAGAAGGTTTCGTCGAACAGATAAATTCCGCCGATTGCAAGATTCGATGGAGGGTTCTCAGGCTTTTCAATGACATCGATGATGTTGCCATCATCATCAAGAACTGCAACACCGAATGCTTCTGGATGTTCTTCTTCACGAGCCAACAACAGACAACCAGGGGCTTCTTTTGATTCCGAAAATTCTCGAACAATGCTATCAAATTCCACCGTCGTTATGTTATCAGAAAAATAGATCATGAGGCGACAGTCCTCATTGTGTGGGCGCGCGAGAAGGAGTGCTTGAGAAACACCTTCAGGCTCTTCTTCAAGAACGTAGTGAATTTGTTCACCCTCCAAACTTTGGCCAACGTGCTTTGCAATTTGGCCAATGTGCTCGTTGGATATGATCGTTGTTTGTGTGATACCTCCTCGTCGAATTGTTCCGAGCGCGTAATCGATGACAGGCCGATCGTAGAGGGGGAGCAGTGTCTTTTGCGTATAACGAGTAAATGGATCCAAACGGGAGCCTTTACCACCAGCAACTAGGACGGCTCTTGTCTTCATCAGGTCATCACAATATGTTTCCATTGAAGTCCTTTGCCCATAGAAGTGCTTCAATTGGACGATTGAAAGTGGTTGTTTAACGCATGCGTTCTCATTCTCGTAGTGCACGGAGTTTTTCCAACATAGCACTTCTCAGAGGATCGTTTTGTTGCTGATTTGGCTTTTCCATTCTTCTTTGGAAGAGTCCCTTTTCCCATACGAAGACTTGCCCATTCTCGCACCCTATTACGATACGTTGGTCATTGAATGCCATGTCTTGGACACGATGGCCGTTGAGGGAAGCAACGAGTTCACCATCGTTGATTGAATGAACGTTGACTTCACCTTGCGAACCGTTCCATCGAGCAACCCAACAGGATCCTGTCTCGTCGATGTCGAATCCGAGCGATAAGGCAACAACTTCGTTTCCGTTTGCTTCCCATTTGACATCATCGTCAATGAATTCGATGTTTCCTCTGTCATCCGCAACCACGTACCCATCTAGATGTTTGACCACATTGCTGATCGCAAACTGCATCGAACTAACCAGTGTTCCGTCCATTGAACGAATCGAGCCATCGGCCAATCCGAACACAGGATTCTCCCCGCGGGTTGCACAAATGGTTGGGCTCTCCCAGTCTTTGTTTTGCTCGAGAATATCCCCGCTCGCATCGAGAATGAGATAGCCATTCAATGGGCGACCCAATCCTGCTATTGCTCCATCCTTGTAAGCATGGAGCGTCCATGGGCGCTCATCCATTCGATGCGTAGCGAGCATATTTCCGTCGAACGAAATGGACCAAATGGCGGATTCAATGAAATCATTGTGTTCGATATCGTACACGGAAGATGCAGCAAGTACGCATTTGCTTGTCGTCATGACTGCATCAGCTGATCCTTCCAATGCAACATCCCATTGAATCGCTCCAGTCGACGCTTGAAGACAGACGATGTGCAATCCAGACGTAGCGTAGATTGAACCATCTTTGATGACCATCGATGAGATGCGATTGGGCGTTTTCGCTTCCCAAACCATATCGCCAGCTTCTGACCAGTGCTTGATGGTACCATCCCAGCCGCCAACGAGGAGGGAATCATCATCGAGCAAGACAGTGCAACTCACCGCCTCACCCAACTCGCGAACCATCCATGTACAACTGGTCAGGTCCATGGCTTGCGATGCATTTCGCCTCATAAGGGCGTTTGGGTATTTGCATCAAACGGAGTCGTGTTGAGGACCTTGTTTCGTTTCGGGATAGCAAAGGTGAGCAGGAACGCAGTCAACCCAAGAATACAAGCGGCGTAATAGTGACCCATGCCAAAAAAAGCAAAGATGGTACTCATTCGAAGGATGGCGACAGAACCTGTTCGCAACGACCAGATGACAAACCCAACTGCAATGACAGCGACACCCATGAAGGCATAGCCAATCATAATGTAAATGCCGGCTGCACTTGGATCCATTCGCGGATTTTCTTTCTGTTCTAAATTTCGATCGATAAGCCGGTTTGTGCATGTTTCCTGTTCAAACGGACACGGCTCATCGGCAAACATTTCCGCGGATGGGACGATAAAATCGAGTCGTGTAAACCCATATGGTTCAATCAGAGCAGGAGGCGATAGCAACAACCGTTCAACGAGCGTATCCGTGTAATTACTACGCTCGACAGTGATGTCAATTCGGGCAAGACCCGGCTTGATGTATTCGTACGAAAACGAACCGTTTGCATCGGTCCGTGTAACGCTCGAATTGAACCATCCTGGCTTCTCTTCCCACTCAAGAACAATTTCTGCATCTTCAATGGGTTCGCCGTTGTGATCGTAAACCTTGCCATCGAGAATGGCTGAATTTGGCGGAGCAGTCTGCGACAATTGATACACGAATTCATCGGGTTGAACCAATCCTGATTCTGGCGATGCGTAATCAAGACCGTTGAGGAAGCCCGATGCAGCAATGAACAACACAAAGATAGCGATCGATTTTGTGATTGGATGCAATGTCGTATCGGGGATGGTGAAGGTAGCATTGGATGTCGCAAACATTGTCGAAGGTTCGGGTTCAGGCAGGCCTTCGATGCCGACCCAATCCGAAACTTCCTCTTCGCTCATGAATTTCCCAACCGGTTGCTCTACTTGAGTTCAATGCGTTGACCATAATTGGAATTGAGAATGGCAATGGTTTCATCGGATGCACTGATGCGAACCTCAATACCATTCTCGTTTTTCTCATGCTCGTGGACGTAGACGGCGTCAAAGACGCGAGATAGAATCGCCTCCGATGCCATCTGATTTGGCTCAGGATTGTGAATGAAGAGCGTCCGTTTCGGCCCAAACAGCGTATGTAGGACAACGGACTGCAACGTTTCAATCCCTTCGCCAGAATGAGAAGAAATGAACAGTGGGTTTGAGAATCCATGCTCAGATATCATGGCTT
This sequence comes from Candidatus Poseidoniaceae archaeon, assembly GCA_013330015.1. GTDB lineage: Archaea > Thermoplasmatota > Poseidoniia > Poseidoniales > Poseidoniaceae > MGIIa-L2 > MGIIa-L2 sp8574u. Next base: position 3,968 of record DUJC01000077.1, read on the forward strand.
TTTTCGACTCTATTGTCGTCTCATCAACTGTATCTCGTTTCGTTAGAACAAGTTGAATGCGCTCCATAATTGAGGTCTCATCAACTTCCAATGCACGTTCAGTCAATTCACGGATGGAAGTCAAAAGCTTCCGTTCCATTTCATCGATTGGATCGCCAGCATCGACAAGAAGAAGCAAAAGGTCGCATTCGATCGCTTCTGCAAGTGTTGCTCTGAACGCTTCCAGTGTTGCGTTTGGCAAGCCATCGATGAATCCAATAGTATCTGCAAGGAGTACACGCGGGCTTGACTCAAGCCGCCCTAGGGTCGATTCTAGGGTTGAAAATAATCGGTCTTCTACAAGGACTTCCTTCCCAGACAAGCGTCTGAAAAGGCTGGATTTTCCGGCGTTTGTGTAACCTGCTAAACCAACAGTTTTGGCATGTTCTTTTCGCTGTCTTCGTCGTTCAGCTGCTGATGTGACCTGCTTTCGTTGCCGTTTACGCAATGCTGCAAGTTCACGATTCACGTTTGTGAGCACAGCACCTGCTGCTGTTTGACCAGCACCACCATATCCTGCTCGTTCACCGGTGGTCTGTTGTTTCACAACCTCTCTGAGGACCGTTCGGTCCGATTGCAAGCGAGCGATACGTACCTGCGTTCGAGCTTCAACACTCGAAGCATGGGCAGTGAAAAGAGCGAGAAGAAGTCGGACACGATCCCATACTTCGATACCAACTGTATCGTTTACGCCCACAAGTTGACGCGGTGTTGCATTGGTGTGGAGCAAGAGCAAATCGACACCGTTCCATGGATGTCCATGGGAAGCTGAGCGAAGTTCTTCAGTCACATCCTGAAGCTTGCCCTGGCCCATGAACCATTTCGCATCACTTCGTCCTCGCTGGTCGACTCTGTCGACGATGTTGATGCCCATTGTTTTCGCTAGTGCAATGAATTCGTCACAATCCTCGTTGTTTCGAACAAGCAAGAGCGCTTTGCGACCTTGATGGTCGGATTGCGCTTCATCCGTGACCAAACCTCCCGCACCAGCGAGGAGGTCAGCCTTCGAATCCGCCATGTCCTTCGCTCGATAGGCACGCATTTGATTTCATGCATTATCCTCATATGGTTACGCGTGAAGGCAAGGCTATGTCGTCCGAGCACCATGTTGTCATCTCTTGGTCTGGCAGTGCGGCGGAATCGAAACCAATGATTGAACTTCTTGAGCAGTCCGGTTACGCCTTTACAGTCAAGAACGAAGATATGACGCATCTGGAAATTATCGTTGAATCAGAGAGCATGCGTGGACTACGTGATGCAGTGGATGAACTGCTTGTTCAATTGTCATCACTGGAAGATTGACGTTCCATCAATTTCGATAGAGCATTTGGATCGTGATTCTTTTCGAAGTAATCTGTTGCAACGAGGTCGCCTAATCGTTTGACACCTGCTTCAATCAAATCTGGATCGT
>DUJC01000091.1:0-6204 GCA_013330015.1 Candidatus Poseidoniaceae archaeon
CTCTGTTTTTCTTTTGTAGCTTTCAACGATTGTAAATCAATCCCAACAATCGGTCCATGTTTGAAACTGAGACGAACCCATCCTTGTGGGGAAGGCGTACCGCTAAGAACCTCTTGGCTGGTTATATTCCCAGCCACGTAAACATCGACGCCCTCCAATTCTTCGTGTTTGAAATCAAAACGAGATCGCTCGAGAACATCTTCCAACCAACCTTTTGGAGGGTTTGGATTTGGTCCAGTACATACAAATCCATCTTCCCAAGAGAAGAAGTACATGCCTTTTCGTGCGTGTTCTTCCCATGGCAACATCCGCAATGTGAGATTCTGATGATTTTGCAATCCAGCAAGATACCCTTGCTTCCCGTCACCACGTCGAATAAACGAACCCGACCCAAAATTCGGAGATTTGAAATTTCCTACGAGTGAAATCTCCTCATCATGTGCAGCGTGCAACGAGCCAGCCAGGGCTTTTCCGACCGGATCACCACGTTTTGCAAGCATACGCTTCGAGAGCCATTTCATATCGTCCTTTTTTGCAACAATCTTTCGAAGGTCTTGCAATGTTTTTGTTACTGGATCCTTCCGACCCCAACTTAAGCGACCTTTCCACGTCATGGTTGGGAGATACTTGTCAGGATCGTCGAGGAGCTGTCGCAATTGCCGACTGAGCCGCTTCGCCGTAGCATCGTTTGCATGCTTTGTTCCACGCATCCGCATCCGCTGTTTTTGGCCAGGAAAGGATACCTGCGCTGGTCGTGCCATAAGCCCGTCAACCCATTCCAAACAGGCCTCTCGCTTGAGGTCTTCCCCCTGAATATGTCTATGTTGCAGGAGTGCGTGCTGTCATCATGGCGGTCGTTACATTGCTTGGAATAGCCCAAGATGGAGGGCGCCCGCAGCCAGGGTGCACCCGTCCATGTTGCAAAAATCTTGGAAACGAAGATCTCAGAAGTCCTGTTTCGCTGAGTGTCCAAACCTCAGGAGGGAAAACCATTCTTGTAGAAGCAACAAGAGACTTAGGACGCCAACTCCGATTTATTGGAAACCCTCCCATTGAACACCTCATTCTCACACATGCTCATCTCGGGCACGTGGACGGATTGGGTCTGTTTGGTAGAGAAACCATGTCGGCTCGAAACATCCAACTCCACTGCAGTCCGTCCATGCAATCCCTCGTCAAGAAAACACCAGCATGGAACCAGTTGTTGAAACAAAATGTGTTTCAATTCGCCTCATTCCCTCGTATTGAAATCGACGATGTTGTTGTTGAGTTTCACCAAGTCCCCCATCGAGATGAGTTGTCAGATACGCATGCAATCATCGTTCGTGGGAAGAGCAACTCGATTCTCTTTTTGTCCGATCATGACACATGGAGAGAGACGCTCCATGCATATGAGTGCGATACGATTCGTGAATTCCTTGCAAAACTCAATGTCGACATTGCGCTGCTTGATGGAACGTTTTGGTCGGGCGATGAACTACAAGGGCGCGATATGAACGTCGTTCCGCACCCGACTGTTGAAGAATCTCTGGAACGATTAGGCGAGCGATTGGAAAAAGATCCACAAATTGTATTCTTTCACTTCAATCATACAAATCCACTGCACAATGTTGATTCGAAGGAATACAATATCCTGATAGAATTAGGATGGGACGTCGGCTTTGAGACCCAGCAGTTCACTCTCTGATCTCTGTAAGCGTGTAGTCCAATGTGATCAAAGAAACAGTCCAATCTACGGATTCATCTGAATCTCCGTTTTGACAAACTGGAGAGCCTCCACTGTTAACAACAACGTTGATTGTAAATTCATACAATCCCATTCCGGTATCGCCGCCATTGAGCATGGAAGCGATCGAGGATGTTGAGTTGGTCGTTGTGCTCCCAACAAGACTTGAATCAATCCAATAGAATTCAGATTCGAGCGTTTGTTGCAATCCTGAATTGGCTACGGTGGAACCGTCAATACCTCCATCATATCCTACTTCGTCATTTTCCGTGTTTGCAAGGAAATTGCAAGCTTGTTCGTTATCCGTATGGCTCGTTGTCATGTGGAACCCGACGACGTTCAGCCCATCCCAATCAATGGCATCACTGGAAGCTGAAACTTGGGCGCTATCAGAGATTATCTCAGTCCCCGATCCGATTTCAATAAGAGAAAAATTCCCATCGATTTGATACATGGCGACCCTGTTGGCGTCTGAATCTCCATCACCGTTTGGTGCATAGGCCGCGTAGGCCACTTCAGCCACACCGGCGAGACATAGGGCGATGACACCGAATACGACGAATCGACTCTTCTTTGCTTCTGTTATCTCAAATCGTCCAAACGGATTGGAGGCAGAATCTTCACGAATGGCGCACATGATGAAGTGGGCAATGAATGCTGATCCAACGCCCGGAACAGAAGGGAAAACATCCTCTCCAAGACCAAGGACTGTCCATACGATAACACCTGTGAAGGCCGAAATCATCATGACAATCGAGTGGAATGTGTCGGGCTTGTAGCCAGTCCAGCGAACGATGAGAAGTGGAACGAAGATGCCACCAAGGCCGTAGACTGCAAGAACAACGAGGGCGAACACAGAATCGCCACCTGGCACGTAGAGCCCTCCAATCGAGATTATTGTTGCAGCAGCGGCAACGTACAATGTAACGATCTTGGTTGTCTTGTGATCTTCCCGCCACTCTGGTTTGATGTCATCGGTTATCGCTGCAGTACAGGCAAGGACTTGACTGTCCGCTGTTGACATGGTTGCGGCAAAGATTGATGCAAGGATCATTCCAACACCAAGAGCGGGAAGCGTGTCCATAGCGAGGGCAGGTAGGCCGAGTTCGGCATCGAAATCACTGTCTGTAAACAATACTCGACTAGCAAGTCCGACGATGAACATCAGTGCGATGAACGGCGTTTGCCAGACGAAGAACCAAATCATGGCTTGCTTTCTGTCCTCATCAGAATTGAGCGTCATGACTCGGGATACAACCTGAGGTTGACCTGCAACGCCCAACCCGCCAAGGAAGAATGCGAGTAGATAGAGAGAAATGCCCAATGAGATATCAGTTGGTAGAAAATTGACAAGGGTAGCACTCTGGGATTCCAGTTTGTTGTGCATTCCAGAGAATCCTCCAACATCGCCAAGAGCAACCCAGCAGAGGATAATTGAGCCGATGATCATGACGCATGATTGAGCAGCATCGGTCCAAATTGAGGCCCGAATTCCTCCTGCGTAGCAGTAAGCAACAACGAGAACGAATCCGATGAGAATACCAACCAATTCAGGCCACCCGAGCATAACAAAGAGTGCTTTTCCACCTGCAGTGAGTTGCGCTGCAGCATAGATTGACAAGAAAAAGACCGAAAGTACTGCAGCCAACTTTGCTTCAGGAGCTCCTGCTTTCTCTGAGACCAGAGATGAGAGCGAACGCAAGCCTCGTTCATTTCCTTCCCTTTGAATGAATTTGTACAGCCAAGCCCATGCGACCAACTGTCCGACAGTGGAAATCAAACCGATCCAAATAGCGGAGTACCCCATCAGATAGATGAATCCAATAAAACCGATGAACATGTAACCAGAATTCCACGTACTCACCGCTGAAAGTGCAGCCAAAGCAGGGTGCATCCCTCGTCCCGCAACGAGATAGTCATCGGTTGTGTCTTGTTTGACAAACATGCTCGCAAGTCCAACAGCAGCGAAAAATGACAAGAAAATCAAGAAGGATACGAGGATGCCGAAATCCATAGAATCAGGTAGCACATGGACAATCCCAACAACTGCAGATGGGCCGAGTAAAATTATGCTTCCAAGAATCATATTTCGTTTTGCTGTATATGCTTCATGTTGCTTCAGCTTATTGAAGAAATTCACCTCTGCAGGTGCAGTAAAGAGTGCAAGAATTGCAACGAGTTGGATGATTATTTTCCCAGTTAGTTCAAGCTCACCGGTTGCAACGTACGACAGAATTAACGGCGCAAAAGGGTAGATCCCTGCGTAAAGAAGGACCCATGGACGATTGCGAACGAGCAAAAGACAAGCAATGGTCAGGTCGATGACGCCAACAAGCATCAGTACCGCAGAACTCCATCCAGCCGGGAAGATTACAGACACAACAGGGATGTATTTTTCCGTGACGAGGAGCGCCTTGACTCCGTGCTTAGCAAACATCCATACCAAGTACAACACAGACAAAGAGTAAACCAACTTTCTCACAGAGAAGTTCCGATACCAACTCGGCGTTAACATGTTGATGTTAAAATGATTAAGCGGGGAAAGAAACGACTCTGGTTGTTCATCTACAAGCTCGGCATCTATACTTTCGCTCACATCATCACCTCCATCGATTAACGGCTTCAAGTTCCATCTCCGACATGTTGGCTAAGAAGACAAGGCAATTCAATCTCCCGCCTGGAATATTACCAAGGTTGCCAATCGTTGTTGTTTTCATGCTTGCATCGTTTGTTCCAAGGTCACTGCAAAGGACACATGATGAGTTGGTCAGCGATTCGATTTGCTGTTCGAATACCGCATCACGTTCTGAGTTGGCCAGTTTGTCTGCCATCTTGGTGATGCTAGCAAATGCGTCTTTCGGCTGCATGGGGAGCTGATCACCGGTCCCTGCTCCAGTTGGGTCAAGATCAAACAAGACCAGGGTGTGCAACCCTTGTGCTTGATTTCGCAACATAACTTCCAATGGAGAGGTTACAACCCAATCACCGTATGGGTAGGTGAGTGTTGTAGAGCGACCAAATTTGTAATCGGATAATCCTGTCGAACCCGGCACGAGAGTCGTTACAGAAATCCCGTGAATGACTTGACAAGGAAGGCCTGCTTTTTCAGCACGAAGTTGGAAGTCAATGTGCGTCGTGGCTTGCATGGGGTCGCCTACGACAAGAAGAGCAATCGATTGAGATTGTGCTTGCTTGAACAGTTCTTCTGGACGCTCAACAGCAGGGCGCATGATTCGTTCAATTGGGCCAATCATTGCTTCGAGCTTCAACAATTCCTCTTCAGGCCACAATGCTGTGTAGGCTTCATAGAGACGAATATCGGCGTTCTTTGCAACTTCAACAGCCTCAAGCGTCATGGATTCGACCTTTCCGGGCCCCATTCCAATCAGAGCAAAGCCAGTCATGCTGCCATTTTCCATCCTCAAACCTCATACTTGCGATGGTTCTCCGAGACCCATGCGTCATTTGAGGGTGCCGAGTGCTCAGACGTCGCATTGGATTGACCTCTGCAAAACAAATGGCTGGTATGAGACTGGGTATCGAGTGCAACGAGTTGGCGACAACACAGCCATCCCGCTCAATATGAATGCACCTCAAGCCGATGACTCTGTTTGGGGAGAAAACACAATGATTGACGTTGATGTAACCGACAAGAAAGCCAGGCATTATTGGGAACACATTTCGAATGAGACACGGACTGAGTTTGGTGATGAGTTCCCACAAGCGTTTGAGATACAGGGAGATGTTTTGCTCGTTAAGATTCCAGCCGAGATGGCTGAGGTTGAACATGAAATTGCAGGAGCGATGTTGGAACAATTCCCATCTGTACGCGTTGTGTGTCACGACGCTGGCGTTGAAGGTGAATTTAGAGTTCGTAAGCTAAGAGTACTCAAGGCTCGAAACGACAACAATTCGACGCAAACACGATACCGAGAACACGGTTATGAATTCAACATCAATCCTGCTGTTGCATACTTTTCAGGTCGTTTAGGAACCCAGCGAATGCGAACTCTTGATGCAGTCTCTTCGATGTCTCAGTCGAAAGGCCGACCACTTGTCATCGTCGATCCATATGCTGGAGTTGGACCTTCAATGGCATTGTTGTACACCGATGCAGACCTTGTTTTCAAAGCCTATGTCAACGATATGAATCCAGACGCAATTCCTCTTCTGAAACAGAATATGGAATATTTTCATTCCAAACGCAAGCAGGATGGTACGTACGTTGTGGATTGTATGGATGCGCGCGAACTCATGAAATCAAGACCAGAATTAATTGGTACTGCTGACGTCCTTTTGGTAAACCTGCCTCACGAGGGGATTGATCATTTACCGGAGCTTCTCCCACTGTTATTGGATGAAGAATCGTTGCTTTGCGGTTGGTCAATTCAGGAAAAACAAGCGGATATTGAACATCAATTGCGTGCAATAATCGAAGTAAGTGATTGGAGAATCGCCAAGGTTCATGTTGAAGAGAT